>JAJYDZ010000231.1 GCA_021790415.1 Thermoplasmata archaeon
GTTCCGCCCGGTTCTTACAGCCTAACACAGATGGAGCAGATAGCTTTCCCGTATTCTCAGACATTTACCTCTAGTGAGGCAAGCAACATAACGGCAATCTTTAATGAATATGCGCCATCCTGATCTAAATGAATGGCAAAAGCATATCCATTAGTTTTTTATTTTACATTTTTTTAACAATATTTGTAGTTTTTCCAATTTTGAGCCTGATATTTACCTCTATGTATGGAGCACCAGTTAATGTAATCTTTTTGTTCTCTGGGAAATACCTCACTTCCTTTTCATTAAGATATTACAGCGAGATTTTCTCAAATTCATACTATATACACTCATTTTATGACAGTATAATACTCTCAGCAACTTCCACGCTGACCTCAATGCTTATTGCTCTGCCAATTGCATACGGGTTTTCAAGAACAACAATGAGATTAAAGAATCCAATCAGAACACTTCTTATGACTGGTCTGGCTGTTCCAAGTTTTATTATAACGTACGATTTGATAATATTCACCACTGAAATATATCATTCCTCTTTCACAATTTACTCCATGGTCGGATTGATTACAGTCATGACGATTTCTTTTGTGCCTTTTATGGTGATGTATTCTGTACTGGCTTTTGATCAGATAGACTACAGGCTAATAGAAGCTGCCCAGGCTAATGGTGCACCAAACTGGTATATATCACTCAGAATTACATTCCCGCTTCTATTGCAGGGGCTTTATTCTGGTATAATAGTTGTATTTCTTCTGTCGATAGGTTCCCTTTCGGTCCCGCTTCTTCTTGCACCCACGTCATTTCCAATTCTTACATCTTCTGCGTACACAGAACTATTTTCCTATTCCAATTTTGGTCTCGCTTCTGCAATGTTAACCTTGCTCTTACTGGTGAGCTTTGCAGCTATAATTCTCTATACTGTGGCAACCAGAAGAAGTTATGCAACAGTTGGTGGAAAGGGTTTCCATACGAAGTTGAACAGTAATAAGATCGTGACAACTGGACTGACTGTCTACTCTTTTCTTGTTGCCCTGCTTCCAGTGCTTGAAGTATTTATCCTGGCGCTGACAGCATTTTCTTCCAGATGGGTTGCCACAATCTTTCCCACTTCATACACATTCAGTAACTTTTCCAGCGCCTTTGCAATATATCCAAATTCGCTTTACGCCACATTGATACTGGTGAGTGTTTCCACAGTGGTGGCAGTTGGTGCATCATTTGGTGCTGTATATGGAACCAGAATACATATGATATTGGGCAAGCGGGTAACAGATGTCCTAGTCCTGCTAATATTTTCACTCTCGAACATTGTTATTGGTCTGAGTTACCTCGTATTCTTTTCTAATTCATATACAGGGATTCTTGTCACGACTATTCCATTTGCAGTAATAATGGGTTATATGTTTGCAAGGATAGGCTACTCATTCCGTTCAGTGAGTGTAAACATGAATGCACTTTCCAATAGCCTTCTTGAGGCCGGAATGGTAATGGCACCTACTAAATCCGCATATTTTTCGAGGGTGGTAACTCCCATGGTTATACCAGGGCTTGTGGAGGGTTTTCTTGTAGTTTTTGTCAGATCTTCCATCGACTATGGATCAACCATACTTCTTGCTCCTTACAATTGGACCACGCTTTCACTGGCCTCCTTCAGCTATATAAGCACAGGCGAGTTCGCATTGGGAGCCTCGGTGGCGCTCATAATCCTGGCAATAACTATCCCGATTACCGTAGTTCTATATGTCATCAGGGGGAAGACATTCCAGGTAATGCATTGATTAACATTACTGCACAGGAAAGATGAAGAACTTATCATCTTCTATTTCCACGTTCAGTTTTTCCTCTCCTTCTATTTTTTGTGGAGACAGTATCCTCACGATCTTTGAACCAATTTCTGTAAACACAACATTATTTCCATCCATAAATCTGGTACTAACAACCCTTCCTTCGATTGTATTTCTCAGCTTGGTTTCAGCTATTTTCAAATCCCTGTATCTTACTATAACCTTTACATCCCCCTGAAGTTCTGGTGGAATGCCTTTCTTGCTCAATTCAACGGTTTCACCGTTCATTTTCAGTGAAATTGAGTCAGAACCGTCGTTCTTTATAACACGACCGTTCAGGATCAGGTTATCTCCCATGAACGATGCCACGAATGCATTAGCCGGCTTGTAAAATATAGTCTCTGGCACATCTATTTGATCTATCTCTCCCTTTTCAATCACTGCAATTCTGTCTGCAATCTGAAAAGCTTCAGACTGATCATGAGTTACGAATATAACTGTAATCTTAGCGTCCTTGACTATTTTTACTATTTCTGTAATCAACTCTTCCTTAATTCTAGCATCAAGGTTGCTCAAAGGTTCGTCCATCAAAAGAACGTCCGGGTGAAATACGAGAGCTCTCGCCAGTGCGACTCTCTGAAGTTCTCCCCCAGATAACTGTGAAGGCATATTATCCATCTTGGTACCGAGTCCAACCATTGTCAACACCTCTTCAATGGTCTTATTCTCATCTTTGACTTCGGTAGCCTCGCCGTTCAGCTTTCTTCCATGAAGCACAAATCTTACATTTTCTCTGGCGGACATATGTGGCCATATTCCATAATCCTGGAACACCATGCCGATATTTCTCTTGCTGGGAGTGATATTTGTGTAGTCATTTTCCCCGAAGAAGATTTTCCCAGAGTCTGCCTTTTCCACACCGGCTATTACTCTTAGGAGAGTTGATTTTCCGGATCCGCTTGGACCTATTATGGAAAACACCTCCCTATCTTCTACGGTAAAGGAAATATTTTTTAAAATGTGACTTGAACCAAAATATTTATTGAGATCCTGAACTTTCACACTACTCATAATTTCACTTTCTTTCAGGGAATGGTGACTTTCAATAAGTTTTTTTCCACAGATACGATACAGGAAATCAACATATTTTATTAGTTTTATTCGCTTTACTTTTATGGTAAAAAGTGAAACTGAGGAATCCTACATTATTGTTGGGGGAGGCAGTACAGGTTCAAGTATAGCATATCACCTTGCCAGATTACATAAGAAGGTTACTCTGGTTGAGAAATTTGGAATTGCTGAGGGAAATACCGGAAAATCTAGTGCTCTAATAAGAACCCACTATAGCAATGATGTTATTGCCGCCATGTCTCTCTATTCTTTAAAAATATTCGCCAACTTTGGAAACATCGGGTACAGCGGCTTTACAAAAACAGGAATGCTCTTTCCGTTCAATGAAAAGTATTCTACTGTTGCAAAAGAAAACGTCTCCATGCTTAAAAAACTGGGAATAAATGAAATTGAGCTGAACAGGGAAGATATAAGCAGATACTATAAAGATGCAGATGTGAGCGATTTTGATTATGTCGCTTACGAACCTGACAGTGGCTATGCTGATCCTGTTGCCACTTCCAATTCATATATTGAAAATGCAAAAAGCAATGGTGCGAAAATTCTTCTCAAAGCGGAGGTTGAATCAGTAGAATCAGACTCGTTGGGACCCAAAGTTGTACTTGCGGGCGGGAAGGCATTACGTGCATCCAGGGTTATTCTGGCAACAAACGTCTGGACAAATACGCTCTTGGAATCATCTGGAATATCCAGGGACAGGCTACCACCCATCACGCCTGCACTCCACTCCATAATCTATCTGAGGAGACCGGAAGAATATTTAGGGATAAGACCCACTCTCTGGGACCCAAAACATTTATCGTATTACAAGATGGAAGGCACCACTCTGACTGCTATCGGTAGCCTGGACCCTGCTATTGATCATAAGCAAATCGATATTCATTCTAACATTCCTGAAAATGCCTCTCAGGAATATGTTGAAGATTATCTCGGTAGATTGGTTGAAAGACTACCTTCAATGGCAAGGGCAAAATTAATTTCTACACTTACCGGCATGTATGACATGACTCCTGATGGTCAGATCATTTTCAACGAACTCGATCAGTTCGGTATGGAGTCCGTCTATCTGTTTGCTGGTCTTAGCGGTCATGGATTCAAACTCAGCCCTGCGTATGGAAAAATGGCATCTGAGATGCTCACCGGTAAATCTCCTGAGGAAGCAACGTTCGATTGGAGGATGTTCCATATGAATCGTTTCAAAAGTGGAAACCTGATCACGTCTAGGTATACAGACATTGGAACAATATACTGAATAAATAACTTTAAAATCAAAACTTTTTCAAAATTAAACTTATTTTTAAAACACAAAAAAAGAGATAAACTACTGCTTATCTCCGTATATTTGATAATACCAGGATTTTCTCCGCTTTCCTGTAAGATCAAAGTAAACATGCTTTATATATGTATACTCTTCCAGT
>JAJYDZ010000232.1 GCA_021790415.1 Thermoplasmata archaeon
GATCGCAAGAAATACCATATAGACTATCATGGATGGTTCAACAAGCTGGACAAAATAGACAAAAATCTCGATTTTATTGTGCTTACCGTGTACTTCCCAAGCGTTCTAGGAACCGGTGGAAAAGACAGAATAACAATGTTCAGGGCAAGTTTTGTTTTCACTCCAGAAGAGGTTAAATCCTACAATATGGATAGAGAAAAATTCTATATTGGAATTGATGGAAATGATAAGTATTTCGTTTGCAGGTCGGTAGATCCTCCCAAGGATATAGGAAGCAACAAATATGAATCATGGATAGATCCCTTCAAGGAGCGTTTCTAATTCTCTCTTGTATGTAATTAGATTTGGTCTACTAGAATGCAAATCAAATTTCTTGTTAACTTAATAAATAAAGACAATGAATTCTTAACGATAAGAGCGTATTGTCCAGAATTATGTATTCCTTAATTCCCCAATTTAATAGAATTCAGAGGATTGATTGGAGGTACGAAACCAGTTACGCTTAGACAACCAGACCTGATTATATTATACGGGAGATTGCATTGAAGGAATACTATTACAACACCTCATGAGAGAGAGCTAATTCCGTTTGAAATGTGCAGGACACTTATTGAAAAAAAGAAGTTTTTATATTAATAAGTGCTTTATAATTATAACGAGGTAGCCCTAAAATGGTGAGGGATGGCGTTAAACGTAGCTTTAGAAGGAAATCTAGATCACAATTGAAGTCTGCTGGTTCAATGATAAAAGAAGCGAGGAGAGCTGTTTCCAATGGTAATTATAGCGTGGCACTTGCTGCAGTTCGAGAAGCCGAGAAATTTATCGGAGATACAAAAATATTAGCAAGAGGGATGCAAAACCTCAAAGATAAGGAAAAAAAGAACTCAAATTCTAAGACTACTACAAAGTTAGAGAAAGCCATAAACGCAAAAGACAGAAAACTTAAGAAATTGGAACGTAACCTTGAAAAGGCAAAATCCAAAAGACAGGTTGATAGCGAGTCCAAAGAGAAAATAATAAAAAACAGTAAAACTCTTGAGTTAGAGTTAGAGGATAAAGATGAATGAGCCTGCATATAATTCCAATAAACAGCCGTGACCTGACTTATCTTATCAACTATTAGAAAGAGCCGACTTCCGGAATTCCCCAGAAACCCTCTGATCTACGAATAATGATGGACATTAACTATGAATGAATTATCGGAAGAGGATAATACTCTTATCATGGTGTATTAGTTCTGCGATGGCTTTGTCATCTTTTATGATCGAATTAATGTGCAAAAGTCATTTCAAGTGCAAAACTAGCTGGACTGCCAAAATAGATACAAGAACCCTTATCTGTAAAAGCATGGTCGGTTACAACTGTGATTGAGGGAATCTGTCGGGAAAAGATCGGATTATCCATAGTGCTGGTGAGCAGCGGATAGGTGTATGATCGGATATTTCAATCACGCATGCAAAGGGAGGCATTAAAGGAGAATTAAGGAAGAATTAAGAAAGGTTAATGAGGCATCAATCCATTGATGCCTGTATAACGGTATCCCTCTTAACATAGGTGTTGCATAACTGCCTACATGTCCTTCTAATTTCTCTCATCCCGGTGTAATAGAGCACCTTCAACCAAACTTCCTGGATCATGTAATTGGTCCTTCTTGCCTGTCGATCTCTCCCGAGACTCTCTTCAGGTCTGAGAAATATATCTTATCAATCCATCTTTTTCGACATTCATGGAAACGCTTCCATTCCTCTTCCCCCTGTTTCCTGAACTCCCTTGCTGTATTTCCCCTCAAGAGAGAAGCTCTTGATAATGTGCAGAATTTCTGTCCCAGAGGAATAATTGTAACCGCCGGTATAATTTTGATCCATTTTCTCTTGAGAAAAGGATCGTTATTGTACTTGCTGGAGGTTTGGAAGGAACAAGGGCAATTAATGAAGTGAGTTTATTTCACTAAAGAAACTAAAGAGAAGAAAATTTATTTAATTAACCAGAGATTTGAGACTGTAAATACTTATGTCAAATAATTCCATATCTGGCGAGGATCAGAACGCATTAATATCTGAGTCCCGCGTTTTATTCGATGAACTGAAGAGGCATGTTTCAGGAGAAGAAGTAGATTCAGCGGTTGCTGAGTTGATTGAATTTCAACACGTTAAAAGGAATGTAAATATTTCAAAAGAAATGCATTTGCCTGTTCCGATGCTTGGTTACCGACGTCAGGAAAGCTCTGTATTAGTAATCAGCATATGCGAAGAATTCAGCAGAAGGAAGGTTCTCGATCTGCCAAAGGATCTAAACGATTTTGCCGCTATATATGACTACAAACATCACAAAACACAGAGCCATAGCTTTGAAGAACCGATTGATTACATAAGGAACTTCAAAGAGATACGTTATTTCGGTAAAATCGATTGGATGCTTCGTAATATTTGGAAGTCAAAGGATTATGAACTCGGTGAAAAAAGCGTTTACGCTGACATAATTCCCTGGCCAACTCCAAATAAGTGGACCGGGTTTCAGAAATACAAGCATTTCCAAAAATATGGAATAGCGAGAGTTAAAAGATTGATTGAAAACCTTAAACCAAACGTAATAGTGTCGCTAGGAAGGCAGACCTCGGAATTCCTGGGACGTTGGGATAAATTAATATCAAAGAACAACAAGATCAAGAAAGGGTTCAGCGACCTTGAGATACCACTCATAAGTTTAACTCGTCCTGTAGCTAGCAATGAATTGAAGTCTTTTACATATTATGAATCGGGATTAAGTGACTGGGAGGCTAAATTCTTAGCCCACTTAGATAAAATACAGGAATACCTCGGCATTGAGTAAGAAAATGAATTGCTAAAAAGTTAATATTCTAGATACAATTTAAAGCATGTGGCAGAAGATGGGAAGTCAAAACCTTGGATCGACGAAAATGGTATGCTCAAGTCTGGGAGAGTCTTTTATCCAGCCAGAAAATCATTTAGATGGGCTATCAAGCAAGTTGCGAGAAGTCGAAAACGCTTCACCGTTCGAGATGTACTTGAAAATTTAGAAAAAAGGTTCCTAACCGCACGTGGAGCTGCCTTACCGATTGTCAAGGATGAGATGATAAAATTACTAGCTAAAAATGGAATAAAGATTTCAAGGCAACATCTAACATTGGATCAGGAGTTCGATAAGGAAGATGTATTATGAGTGAAGGCTTGAGCATTTTACCTTAACACTTACCTTTAATGTAATAGAATACTTAAGAGACTTGGCTTAGAATAGTTTGATTAAGCTTCTGTGAGAGGTTGCAACGATCCAATGAGGTATTTGCCAATGTTTAAGTGTAGGTTCTGTTACAATATCAGGTGATGGTCGGAATTCACAAGAGTGTTACAATTATGGCCATGAGTAAATTTGTGGATTATTATTTTTCTTTGAAGTCGAATACCTATCAGATATATGTCCTATGATGATAATTCAATAAGATTGCACAGAGCAAGAGCAAAACACAGGTGTTATAGATGTGATAGCGTCTTAAGGATCGGCGAGAATGTTGCCTATCTGAAAGTCCTGAAGATCTGACCAACTCCTTGGCAGCATATCCTGCTGCCTCTTGGGCCACATCGTTCAACGTTGTTCCCTGATTACTTGAGGATCTAAGGTATTCTTCGAGAGCAAATGCCTGACTTTTAATTCCCTCAAGCTTTGACCTTACAGTTGGGTCCATAGATCATTGTTCCTTGGAAAGCAAACACCAGCATATTCTCTTCAATGCCAGGTCTTTTTCACCGGAAGGGGCATCCTGATTGAACTGCTTAAGTATAATTTCTTTGGCGTTTTGAAAGAATTGTTCATCATTTAACGATTCGAAAAGTGATCTCACAAGTGTCTCTTTGCTTGATAACTGCCTGAACCTGAGTGCTATGTCCTCATCAAGTTGCACCAATTTCTCAAATACTGCCTTGCCCTGATTTGTCAATCCTGGAATTGATGCTGATGATTTCCTCCTCTTGGATTCTTTGGAAATAGACTCCTTTACCTGATCCTTTAAGTCCCTTAGTTTCCCCACCAGTTTACTGTACTCAATCTTCTGGCCCTCAGTATCGTATGTACTATCTTTCAAGAGAACAGATATTATCTGACCAGGATCGCTTATGAAATTTTTACCATCGTCAAATTTAAGCGTCCAGTAAAATTTTTCACCATCTGTGAACAGGCTGAAAAGTCCTGGTTTATCATATTTCTTAAAAGCGCCTATCCCCCGTGGAATATTCCTGAGCCAATCCTCACCCTTCTGATCTATAATTTCCATAAGCCGATCCTTGGGGTCGTTGGTGAA
>JAJYDZ010000233.1 GCA_021790415.1 Thermoplasmata archaeon
TTCCCTGAACTGGGAGGCAGCATTACGATATATTGTCTCTATTAGATTCCTGAAATTGGGAAGACCTGATTGCTGTAAAATGTTATTCTTGATTTCCTTTTTCAACCTTTAGTGGATGCACCGTTGATATTTATCTCCTTTGAGCGCAGCACGATTAAAATGAACTCCATCGGTTCGCTACCCACACAGGACAACGGGTTTGACCCAGATGATGTATATTATTTTATTACCACAAAGAGTCCGTTCTACCTCTATCGGATAAATTGTGCCATTTTCTGCCTTCCTTCCAATTACTCCTCTTCAAAGTAAATACTCATTGGTTCAGGTGGTCTCCAATTTGTATATAGAGTTGTTAATTTCTCTTCAGCCTTCTGAAATTGCTTTAATCTTTTCTCTTTTTCCTTTCAAAAATCTCTTAATATTTCCCTTTTCTATTATCCGATTAGCCATTATGCTCCTTTAAGTCAGCGTACTCACCAAAACGATTTGAGATTCTGCGATTGCGATACCTCTTACCTGATTTATGTAAAATCACATGTCATTATGATGCTGCCCCTTCGTTCGAATGTTCTAAGTCTTGTTTTCGAGGTCAATGCACCTTCACCCAAATAGATAATTACATAAATATTCAGAAGTGTTCAGAAATATCTCTATTCAACTACACCAAAAACCTTTTTGTCTGGGATATTGCGAGAGCTTAACTAACGCATCTAAGAATAGAAATTTCGTATTTGTTTAACTTTACAATAGATTTTAAGATCTCCAAATTTAGCTCAGTAAACTAACTAATAAGTATGATGCACGAATAATTAGGCAATCTATGACTGAAATTTACACCGAAGAAGAAATGATGAAAATTCATTCGCCTCTAATTGAGGGACCAGCGAGGATAATGGGTGAATTTCATCTATATCTCTCACGCGCTGAGAGAAAAGTTCATGCTGAAAATTACACAACGAACGAGCAGCATCGGGCTGTGAATACACATATAGGAGATATTAGAAACCCAGACGTAATCGACTGGTGGATTTCGGGCAATGAACGAAATCTCAAAGAGCTTGAAGATAGGGTGCGGGATGTACTTGTAACCGCGCAAATCCTTCAGGAATCCGCTAAACAACTAAATATGAGCAATTTTGACAAGTATAAAGATTTGATAGTTGCCTTTACGAGATTTTCTGATGACAACAGAATAAGTTTTGAGAAGTTGCTAAGATTCGTACAATGGCTTTCGGAACCTGATTTGAGGAGACCTGCTTTGCTTTTTTCTTATAGGTCTTGGGGTTCTACACGCATTGGCGAACGAACGATATTTTATGCAGGGGACTTCCCCTTTACTCCCGAGATGATTGAACTATCTACGGAGGTAGTTTTTGGCCTTAGGAAAGATTACAATTGGCAGTATTTCTCAGTGAGGGACGATCTGACAGGAAGATGGGTGGATTCACACGATGAGGAGGAGTGGAGCAATTATAAAGGACCAAATCCTTTCGACGTAGAGAAACTCACCTGCAAACTCCTTCTTGAACAGTTTGTTGAATACTTTAAATTCATTCGAGATAGCTTGAGACTAATTCTTTATGAAACTGGGCAAGAGATTCAAAGAGGTCATGCTAGATCTGACAGAAAATTCTGGGAAAAGTTTGTGAATTTTGTTATTGAAAGAAATCTACCTGAGGATAGGTTGTGGGACCTCAAGAAAACTCTGGATATGTGGGGTTTTGGAGAAGGAGAAAAAGAAGCAGGACAACTCAGCTTTGCGAGTGATATTTCTGCCTTTGCTAACTCTTTCGGAGGGGTCATCATAATCGGGGTAAAAGACAGACCAAGAGAGATTGTTGGAGTAAAGCCAACAGAAGAACAATTGAATCAGATTACAAATGTAATAGGCCGCCTAACAAATTTACCGCCAAATTTGGTAGAGGTCTATCAAGTTCAGATATCGAGCGGAAAATTTACCGGCAGAAGCATTATAGTAGTGTGTATACCCCAATCAAAAGAAACCATATACATCAAGGATAAGTCTGGTAATCTCAAATACAAAATCAGAGGGGTTTCTGGGAACGAGCCAGTAAAAAAAGAATTAATAGATTATGAAAAGAGCAATAATATAGGTATAGATAACTTTGATTTCTTTTATGAAATTAAGAAGTACCTTCCCTAAATATAATTAGTTCTGTCTGAATAATCATATGGTAAAACATTTTGGTCTGCTCCGAAAACAGTAATTGCCCAGAGAGTTTCTCATGCAGAGCCTACTGTTACGATTTAGACGAATCTTTTCATGATCCAGGCAGGTTCAGGTTTAACTAACTTTGCTATTAATTTAGATGCAAGGCTAACTAGGATGAAGTTTGAAATGAAATTTTCCAATAAAAGCGAATTGTATTGAAATACTGCAAAGACCAGATCAGTGATTGAGTTGCATAACAATTCAAATTTTTCTTTCTCTAGAAAATTTATGGATTCCAGCTGCTTAACGTCAAATTAACATATAAGTATAGGGTAGGGTCTAAAAGGAAATCTTTTGATCTCTATACTATAATTTATTTTATTTTGGACGTTCATTAATTCATGACATAGGATTCTGTAAGTTCAAAACGAATGTCCGATGGGTCTGAGTCTTGGCCAAAGGTTCTCTTGCAGAACGATTGATTGTTAGATTGTTCTTCAACGTCAAAACAAGTCCCCTCCTATTCTGCTGTTCAATGATGTTCTTAGCATGGTCAAGGATTTCCTATATCACTTGTGCAGTTTCAACACTCTTGTTTGTGTATGCTCTTTTCAAGTTTATTCCTAACCTGGCATGTACTTATTAACGAAAACTATAGGCTATACATCATTCAAAATCGCACACCCCTCACAGCATGTGTTATACTCTTTTCCGTCAATATTCACCCCCATAACTTAAAATGGCCCCACAACGATTACATATTGGGGGAGAAAAATTCACCACATTCCCGCATTTAGGACAAATCTTGACTGCCGGGTGATCACGTGGAGCCTGTACACTTACCGTTCCGGCCTCAATGTTAATTAAAACGGTCGAGGCTGTGGTACTCCTGCCGGTATATGGTTTTTCAAAGACATCGAGTCTAAACTCCAGAGGCGGTGATTCACAACCTAACTTGAGGTAGGGCTTTCTCCCGCTGTCAACATCGATGCACACAGTCACATCGGCAGGAGGAAAATTATCTGAATAAACTCTATACCTCACTCTGAATATTCCAGGTCCCTTGAGAGTATAATTCTCGACCACAGATGTAGAGTCAACCAGAAACAAATTTACGCCCAGGACTATCTGATTTGGGCTGTCCTTGAAGATGTGGAAAGCGTCAAGCTTCCGTTCCATTTGGGGAGGTATCACTACCTGATGGCCAATTGTTATGCCCTTCCACTTGAGCTCGCTCAATCCTGGAGTGATCTGTTTTCCATCTTTGTTAGTGACTTCTACGACAAACCCAGTACAGTTCAGAGCCTGTTTAGATATGTGGAGATTCCGGACAACCAGATGGAACCATAGTCCTGGCTTTTTGATGCCTGAATATTCTTCCACGTGGGAAAACTCCTGAGATAATATGATATCAACCCGGCGTTGCCATCCAGTTTTCCAGTGTGATCTCACTTCATTAATGACGACATCTTCCAGTCCATTCCTGTCTTTAAACTTTGTGGGATTAACCATGACGAACTGCATGATGCCTGAATGATCTTCCACTCCCTCTTCCTGAAATCCAAGGACGTCTAAACCAAGATAGCTGGCTATGGCCAACTCCTGATTTGAAAAGAGAGAGCCTCTGTACACCTTCTTTTCCTTTTTTTTCAATTTTTCCCTTTTGAAATCGATGAACAAAAAGTACTCAGAGTTCTCAAGGTTGCGATAGATGTCATCCTTAAACCCATCTGGGGTATGCTGCTCTGTTGCGACATAAACCTCATAGCCGAGTTTTCCCACAGCTTTTTTGATCCTCACTGCAATTTCCATTTCATCTGGTCTTTGACCACAGCTTAGAAAAACTCTTGCTTTAGGTTCATTTGTCATTTGATATTCCTCCTTGAAGTCTTCACATTCCCTGAAGCTTCATTCTAAATCGACAAAACCTGCATTTTCTTCGGTTCCTTGGAACCGAACACGGACTTCTGAACATATAGAATACAGATGGCCGGCGGTCCACTGCTCTTTTCCCGGAACCTGTATGTGTTCTTCGTCGCCCGCTCGAACTCAAATTCTATCTCTTTTTTGTCCATGTTTTCACTCTCCCACTATCTCTG
>JAJYDZ010000234.1 GCA_021790415.1 Thermoplasmata archaeon
GATCGCGCAGCACGTTGACTGGAATATAAGGTATAATCACATGAAATTCAGGACTGCCATGAGAATTATGGCGGGAATTGCATTCGAGAAGTTTGGGGCCACCCACAGGATAAACCAGACCTATGAGGACTACGCATGGATAGATCTCGAATTTGACGGAATAACAGAGGAAGCAGTCAGGGAAATTGAGGCTGAAACAAATAAGATGCTCCTTTCAGGAGTTGAACCGGTTTACAGGTATGTTAAAAGAGAAGATTTCCTGAAAGATGAACACCTTATGTCCATAACCAAATCCAAGGTTCCAGATATCCCTGAGATCAGGATTGTGAAAATAGGGAATCTCCCGGAAATGATGGAAATGGGAACACTCACTGCTAACACAAACGAAGTTGGAGAAATAGCCCTTAAAACAAATCTTATAAAAGGAAAGGTTGGAAGCAGGGTAAACGTGTCACTGAAAAATTCACAATAATTTTTCCTTTGAAGGAAAAATATTTTTTTACTCTATCCGCGTAAAAGATGCATCCCTTCGGATTTCATCCTGCTAATTCTGGTAATTTCTTCAATAATGATGGCAATTCCAATCAATATTGCACTTATTCCTGAGTATATGAGTATTGGCTCAGTAAGCTGATTAGAGGGGCTCTCAATAAAGACATTGATAGTGGCATTCTGGGGTTTGCCCTGCTCATTCTTCAATACTATGAAAAATAGACCATTTCCCAGATTTACTAAATCTCCAGCTGGGAAGTACTTGCTGTAAATTTTTGAATTCGTGATATTTGCGAATTTCTCTACTGTAGTTGTCACTGGGATTCCTGTGCGGTTTTTATATGTGGAAGTGTACCAAATGCTCCATGATATATTTCCATATTGTGAATCTATCTGTACAAGAGTGGCAGTATTATATGAAATTCCAAGTCCTCCAGAGAGATTTTGGGAAGTGTTCATAGGTCCCTGATAATTGTATGTAAGGTATTTAGCAGTATAACTTGAATTGCTTAAATATCCATAATTTGAGATCACAACTCCTGACAGTATTAGAACTATAGCTATCAAGACCGGTTTCGTGATTGATGGTTTTAATTTCTTTTTAAGAACTTCAATCAAAGGATTTTTTCTTGACGTAACCCTTAAATTGTTCATAAGAATATAATCTAACCATTACAAATATATTTATCGGTTTTCAGTATGCGCAGTTATGAAGTTAAGAGAATATCTGAATGCTGCTGACATCTATCTATTCATGATCATTATGTCTACAACGTTTCTCATTTCAATATATTCAATTTCTAATTACATTTTCAGCAATTCTGGAGGTTTCAACAAGACAGTTATGCTGTATCTGTACTTCACAACTGGTACGGGGAGAGAAACCGTCATATTTACTGGTATATTTTTCATTTTATCACTGTTTATAATTCTATATTTTAACACCACCGACTCTGTAAGGAAAGAGATGAGCGACGGAAAATCAACATATTCAGAAATATTTCTTCTTACCTTTATCGGGCTAATTTTTTTATCCTATAATGAGACAACAGTGCCAGATCTTCAGTTACTGTTTGGAAATGTTGGAGTGACAGCATACTATGAGCAAACTGCAATATTTTTTTCAATTATCATGATAACAGTAGGTTTGATATCACTCATTCCTCTTGCGCTTCTAAAGGATACTCCTGTTGTAAAAACTATCATGTCTGGAAATAAATATAAGATTCATTACTATCTTTATTCTTCAGTTCCTGCTGTAATTGCAACATTCATTCTGTATCTCAACGAAATTCTGAACTTAAATCAGTTTGTCATAATGTTCCTTATATTTTTCATGCTTTTTGTTTTTATGCAGCGAAACGGTCTTTTCAGAACAATATCTGCTGTTTTTCTGATATTCGGAAGCCAGATTATATCATCATATTTCGTGTCCATTACAGAAACTCTATACCTGTTATTTGTTATTTTACTCCTGGGATTGGGCTTTGCAACATTATCAATTCCAGAAGTCCGCCAGGTTCATCACGATTCATCAAATGAAGAAATTCATAAAACAACCGATCCAGAAAACGCAACGACACAAAATACGACTTTGAAGATGAAGGATTCCCGCAGTATTCCCGAAGCACTTTTTATAAGGGGCTCATGCACACATTGTGAATCCGTGGAATTCTACGTAAAGGGAAACATTCTTGAATGCAAAAAATGTAAATCGGAACACACAGGAAAGGAAAACGAATTTAATTCATTCCTCGTTTCTGAGAACAAGAAGGGAATTTGATCTTGCAAGCTTTTTGTAGGTAAAAATTGAAAAGACAATGGACGGAATGAAGAGGAGAAGGCTGATCCTGTAACCGTAAAGTTCAAGAAGGAAACCTCCCGAGAATGAACCTGTTACAAATCCTATTGAGAAAAAGGTCTCATAAAAGAAGACGCCATCCCTTGGACTTTCAGTCTCTCCAATATAACTTAGAACTTTTGAAAATCCCATGCTCCCTCCAAGGCCTGCAAGGAGTAAGGTAAGAGAAATAGAATAGAATGAAAAGTTGATGAAAAGTATGAGATATGATGCCATAAAAATGGAAGAAAACCAAGCAAACTGCCCGGTAGAAATTCTTTTTGAGTAGTTCGAGATAATGGAACCAAGAGAGAACGAAATACCAAATATGCCAAGCAAAAGTCCAATGTTAAAATAAGAATAGCCACTGTTTTTCAGAAGTGGAGTGAGAACAAATGAAGTATAACCCATTGCAAGACCCACCAATATCATAGGTATGAGCATCAAATAGTCCAGGGACCCTTCCTTCTGTATTTTCCTCTCATTCATTTCCACGGGTTGTACAAGGAATCCAATAATAGAACTGATCACCACTACCAGATAAATAGATCGGTAACCACCATACTGGATGATTGTACCTGAGAATATGGGAAATAGTCCTGATGGTATGGCCCATGCAGCGGAATATTTTTCTGCTTTCCCATCACCGCTCATAAGTCCAGTCTCTATTTCAGCAGCTATCCACCACATGCTCTGAAACAATCCGGATGTTGCAATTAGAAAAATATACACATAAAGATTGAGATCTAAAAGCAGGAAAATAGCGGAAATAATGGCAAGAACAGCAAATGGAAATTTCAATGCAAAGTTTATATGCCTCCTTCTGGATTTTCTGTAAAGAAATGAAACCAAGATAAATGGCAGGGAAGTTGAAATCCCTATTATTCCAATGTCTTCATATGATACGCCAAGAAATGCAAGCCTGAGGGAATAAGTAAAACTTAACCAGAGCCAGCTCATGGAGAATAGAATGGTGCTGATTGTAAAATATCGGCTATTATCAATATTCCTCCAGATGAAGCTCATTGGCAAGCCATATTTCGCAATTATAAATTTTTATTGAATTATTTGTATGAGGAAATGGATCAGTTGCAATTCGTTTCTTTCGGATTACATTTCTTTGGCAATTTCCAGTTGCACTTCATATAGAACAATATGTCTTCCTCCCACGCCTGAAGTTCGCAGGTTGCGGTCAGCGTGAAGGTCAGTTTAGTTTTTATACATATAAGATATTCCCCTCAGGATAATCATGGTAACGAAACCAGCAAGAATGTATACAAAGATAACTGGTCCTGCATATACAAGAAGGGAATTCATGGGGGGCGTCCCATATCCGAAAATTACAACATTCACTCATGGGAATCAGAAGAAAGATTTTCCTATTGAATTCAAGATGATTGCGAAAGAAAGCTGTCAGATCAGACACTCAGCCCTTGAGGCAGCAAGAATATCTATTAACAGAAAACTCACTGAAAGTCTCGGAATTGAGAACTTTTATTTCCAGATAAGGCCATATCCACATCATGTTATAAGGGAACATAAAATGGCAACAGGAGCTGGAGCAGATAGGATTTCAAGTGGTATGAGAGCGGCATTCGGAAGACCGGTTGGAACTGCAGCAAGAGTCAGCTCTGGAGACATAGTCATATTAGCCAGGGTCACTGCAGAAGGGGCAAAGGCAATGAAAGAAGCCCTTCACAAGGCATCTATTAAACTTCCTACACCTTGTACAATTGAGCTCTCAAAGGGTAAAGAACTTGCCGGCAGAATTGGCATATGATTCCTTATCTATATTTTTATAACATAGTCTACTATTTTTCCTAAAATGTAAGTCTTATAATATAATAATTCTGGAAATTTTTTTTGATATTATAAAGCGCTTTCCCTGCAATATGAGGTGGGAGGACACGATTAATATACAAAGTAGATAT
>JAJYDZ010000235.1 GCA_021790415.1 Thermoplasmata archaeon
GGCGTCCATTCATCTTGATCTCACCCAATAATGTTGGAATAAGGAGTATTAATGAGTAAAATCCGATAAACGGGATCAGGATAAATGCCATGAGAAATACCCAAATTTGGGTAAAGTATACAACAATTCCCAGGTAAAGAATACGGGAATCTGAGGATATTGAAAGCGCAGTCTGCCTCACAGACCATTCATGAAAAATCTTGAAATCGTCCGGTGAATTTATCAATGGCTGGGCACCCGGTACATATTCAATATTATATCCAGCATCCTTGCATATCTTAGTGAGTGCTGTGTCATCAGAAACCCGTGATGAAAAATATTTCATTGAAGAATCGTTTATTAATTCTTTCCTGAAAGCAAGAGAACCCCCCCATCCAAACTTCGTAATGTCCGATTCCATCATACCCTGACCAACAAACCCCCAGAGAGTTTTTACCTTGGACCAGATACCTCCCATGGGCTTGAAATATGGAAAAGTGGTGGTTAATCCCGTGGATGGAATAACAAATGGAGAAACTAGTTTTGAAAGCCAGTCTTTTTTAACAAGAATGTCTGAATCTGCGATGACAAACACGGAATAACCGGTGAATTTTGTCATCGCTGTTGACAGTGCTCTCACTTTTCCGCTGCATCCTTTGCAATCATAATTTGTTAAAATGTATCTTATTCCAAGTTCATTAATGACCTTGAAAGCAGGGTCATCTTTGCTGTCAATAATTGCTATGATATCGAAGTTGTGATAATCCTGATTTTTCAATGATACAAGATTCTCTTTGAGGGTAAAATCCATATTCTTGCATGGAACCATAACAAGAACTTTGCCAGAATATTCTGCATAAGACTTTTCCTTTTTATTCCTTGGCAGGTTAAGAAAAAACTGAAAAATGAATAAAAGTATGGTAAATGTTAGCAGAACGTATAGAGAAATGAGATAAAATATGGTCATATGACATTTAAAGAAGGCTCATGTCTTCTGTGTCGACCTGTCCTACACCTTCAATGCCAGTTATTGATGATTCAACCTTGTCTATTTCACCATCTGCGTCCGGTATTATGATCTGAACCTTGATTGCCTTTAGCCCAAAGGCTATTTCCTGGACTTCCAGATTGGCTACCTTGCAGACTTTGCTTAGATTTGAATTTACTCTTTCCTTTAACTTCTCGATATTGATGGCTGAATCCTCAGGCAGAACCTTAATTGTAACGATTACTTCGCCCATTGGATCACGGTCCCTGAAACCCGCATTTTTCGCATTTATATAGGGTTGAATGTTCCCTGCATTCTTTGCATCTTCCGATGAGGCTTTCGCCACATTCCGGGCAATCAAATATGGCATATCCTTCTCCTACAAGACCAATTCCGCAGGAGCTGCATGTCTCTTTTCCACTCATTTCTTACACCATGATATCAGTTCTGAATCTACCTGACATGAATCCGTCTTATATATGCATTTAGGAAAACGGTTTTGAACATGGATCATAATTATAAGATCCTCAAAAGAAAGAGAATTATAGGTAATAGCAAATACTATGAAAAATAATTTTAAAAAATAGAAATATATTAATATATCCAAGCTTATATCTTTTCATGGAAAAGGAATTAATAAAATTCTTAGGAATAACTTTTGGAATAGTAACGATAGTGTTGATAGCTGTGACGTTCTTTGTAGATCTTGGAACTGTGAAGTTTACTCATTCTGGCGTTACATTATATAATATGAATACTACATTCTTCGGAACCATTTATAATGGTCAATTAAATTCTTGGAGTAACTATACTAAAGTATTAAGCGGATCAAGTCTAAGTAAGGCAAACACAGGTATAGATATGATATATGCATCAATGGCAACAATGATAATTGCCGCTATCTTCGCAATCATTGGGATAGTGACAGTGTTTGGAAAAACTTCTAAGATAATGAAAAAAATGGCTTATATCGCTCCACTCGTTTCAGCCATATTGATAATAGTAACTATCGTGCTATATTATGAAGGGGCAGTAACCTTAATCAACGCTTCCCCTTACTCATCAATTCTAACGACAACGATATCATTGGCAATTGGTGCTTATCTGGCCATAGTCGCGGTAATTACGGAATTTTTGGCTGCCGGGATTAATATTCTATCAGGAAGCAAAAATTAAGATTTTCATAAAGGTATATTGACAACCTTTACCAATTTTATTTTTTAGTATTTTTCAAGTTTGAATTATTGTTTTAAAAACAAAAGCGTTATTATTTTTCAGAAAATAGCCTTGCGTTGAGTGGCAGCAATGACCCTTTAAAGGGAATCAGATCAAGAGAGATCAGAATTTTCTTTCTATTATTCCCTGTTTTCAGAAAATACCTGAAGGACCGAAAATCCGCGAGGCGTGATGAAGAAAAGAGTTGGAGCTATGTCAGGGAAAGGAACGGTATCAGAGCTGTGGAAGCTTTCATAAGCCTTGGACCTACTTTTGTTAAACTGGGTCAGGTTCTCTCAGCAAGATCAGACCTTCTACCCAAGGAATATATAAGGTCCTTTGAAAGACTACAGGACGATGTTCCACCTGCACCATTTAATCTTGCAAAGGAGATAATTGAAAGGAACTTGGGGAAGATCGAAGATGTTTTTGACTCCTTTGATAAAGATGCAGTATCAGGTGCATCACTTGGTCAGGTTTACACTGCCTATTACAAAGAAAAAAAGGTTGCTGTAAAGGTTAACAGACCAAATGTGGAAGTGATCTTGAAAAGGGATATAATCATCCTTGAAAAGTTACTGAGATTTGTTAAGGGAAGGGTTGAATTCTTCCTATACTCCGGAATAAGCAATGTTTTGAAAGACTTTAGGAGAAGAGTTTTTGACGAAATGGATTATCGAAAAGAGGCAGCAAATGCCGAACGAATAAGAATAAATGTCTCCGGAAGAGAGAAGCTGCTCATACCCGGAATAATTAGTGAACTCTCCGGGCAGGAAGTAATGGTCATGGAGTTTGTTCAGGGAACCAAGATTACCGATATAAAAACATTAAGAGAAAAGGGCATTGATCTTAAGGAGCTTGCTTTCCGTCTGGATATAACATTTCTCAGAATGCTTCTAAGAGATGATATATTCCATGCAGATCCACATCCTGGAAATCTGTCAGTGCTGGATGATGGAACCCTTATTATGTACGATTTTGGAATGGTAGGAAGTCTTGATACCCAAACCAGATTCTCCCTTCTTTCCCTTTATGACGGTCTAACCCGATCAGATATAGATCAGATTATTGATTCTCTCTTATCGTTAAAGGCATTATCGCCAGCAGCAAACCGTGGAGTTATTAGGAGAAGTATAGAGATTGCAATGAGCGGACTTTCCGGAAAATCTGCTGAAGAAAGTGAGATTAGGGAACTCTTGGAAATTGCTAACGGAGTTGTGTTTGAATTTCCATTCAGGCTTCCACGGTCCCTTGTACTTTACATGAGAATGTCATCACTTCTGGAGGGCATATGTCTTACCCTAGACCCGGAATTTAAGTTTGTGAAGGTTCTCCGGAAACTGTTCATTGATGAAGGTCTTTTAAACGAACTTTACAAGGGGCAGATCGATGACTTCTTTAAAAAAGCAATTGTAAATCTCGAGAATGGCCTTGAAGTTCTGCCACTGCTGAAGAGGAAACTTGAAGCAGAAGATGTTGAGACAAGAGAAATGAAAGATAGATCAATACCCCTATCATTATTCTCGGGATTCCTCTTTATTGGAGGCATTTATCTCTTTGAAAAAAATGAATTCTATGGCTTTTTAGCCATTGTGATCTCTTTTGTTATGTTCGGCGTGAGTCTTAGAAATAAAAAATAAAATTACTCTATTTTGACCGATTTTATTCCCTTTGCAGGGACTCTTACTACAAGTACGCCATTCTGGTATTTGGCTGAGAGTTGAGAGTTTTCATCTATCTCGGTTGGTACATGAACATGCTTGAGAATCTTCTGTGGTCTCTGATCAAGTATTACGTGGTCATGTTCAACAACCTTTCTTGTGGCGCTGATCTCAACTGAATGTTTATGCGCTGAGACTTTAATGTCCTTCTTGTCGAAACCCGGCAAATCAGCCTCTATGATAATCTCTCCTTCTTCTTCATACATTGTTATTGCAGGATAGAGAAATGTAAGTATCTCCTTTGCCCTGTCATTTGCATTTTTCATCATTTCATCTGTAAAGTATTTTACTGGTCCATACAACGATGCCATATTTTAATATTTTATCAGATTATATAAAGATGACTTAGCCGGTTAT
>JAJYDZ010000236.1 GCA_021790415.1 Thermoplasmata archaeon
GATCTTCCTGAATAAAATACTTGAATATTATGAGATGGACACGGACTTAAGGGAAAAAATGCAAGAACCATATTATTCAAAAATGTCTAAAGGCGTAAAAGGTTTCACCATAAAAATAGACAAGATATATGCAAAGTACAAACTTAGCCAAAACAGAACACATGAGGACAGATTATTCATCGTTGAAAACTTGAGAAAAATTAACACTCAGGACTCTAACCGAATGGCTGAAGAAATTATAAAATAAAACATCGATATGAAAAGTGATAAATCCAATGTATCTCCCTAAAATGAGGAAAGTATCCATAATAAAAAAACAGCCTTAAGTAGGAGAATTTCTCCATATTTCTTCATGCAATCTGATTAGTGTAATACCAAACTTGCTGTTGAGGGGATGAAATTTACCCCGCTCCCTTTTTTTATCCAAATATCAATGTTTTTAATTTATCTGTGGAAATATTGTAACTTTTTTTAGATACATGCTTGCATTTCACTTGCATTATGTATCAGAAATTTCTCAAACCGGAAAAAAGTTATGAAACCTGTTTTGGTTCGCTTCCCAGTATGCATTGTATAGTCATATGTTAAATTTAAATGTGGTCTTACAACCCAATTTCCATTAATGACTTCTCCCCAGATAACGCTGGGACTTCTCGTTTTATTGAATTAAGGATTCTTATGATTGTTCCTACAAAGCCTTGATTTGTCTTTAAATTACAGGCTTCCACGCAAAATTAGCTACTTTGATTAACAAACATAAAGTTAATAAATTCTCACCCCTTCTATTTCTCCATGATAGCAATGAAGAAAATGATGACCAATGGTTTGACATCCATGCTGTTTATACTTTTTCTTTTACTGTTTATTCAATTCTTTCTAGGAATGTACATTAATCTTTTCGTGGTTATTCCAGTTATGTCCACTTTTATGATGATGGGATACGGCCCATACGGAGGTTTTCCCATAGTCATGGCTCATATGTTCATTGGAATACTTATTGGATTGTTATCCATAGGCATTCTCTTCATATCTGCAGGAACCGAAGAGAGGAAAATGTTGATGAGCGCTCTTGGTCTTTTTTTCTCAGTACTACTTGCGGGCATAGATGGTTTATTCTTCCTTTTCGATGGACAGAACAATATTAACTCATATCTAATGTCTACAGGTTTCATTTTCGCTATGTTATTCGCTATATTATTGCTTGTATTCATAATGCAACCAAACTTTCTCAGAACCGGAAATACAAATTTTGATTAACTTATAATACCGAAATCTCTAATTCGAATGAAATCTCCATGTGGAAAGGAGATTAATTTGACTTTGAAATGTTATTTACCACTTCTGCAAATATATCAAGGGACCTTTCCAGGAGTTTCTGTTCAATTGTTAAGGGAGCCATAAATCGGATAACATTTGCGTAGTGACCACAGGTATGTATTAACACTCCCCTGTTGAACATTTCTGTCTTAATCTTCTGCGCCAAATCCCCATATGGTTCTTTTGTCTTTTTGTTCTTGACAAACTCTACTCCGATCATGAATCCTAATCCTCGTATATCTCCAACATGTTTGTTTTCAGACTCAAGTTTTTTTAGGCTTTCCATAACATATTGCCCTTTCTTTCGAACCTCTGCCATGAATGATTCGTTTTTTAATTTCTGAAGAATCACATTACCTGCGGCTAAACCAAGTGGATTTGCTCTGTATGTACCAAGATGAAAACCTGATGGAATATCCTTATCATAATCCTGATTATAGGCAATCATGGATATTGGTATTCCACCCCCCACACTCTTTGAAATTGTCATAATATCAGGGGTTATATTGTAATGCTCAGAAGCCCAAATTTTCCCTGTTCTACCTATACCTGTTTGAACTTCATCAACTATTAATGGCACATTGTACTTTTCCGTAACTTCTCTTAAAAGTGGCAAGAAATTCTTAGGTGGCACAATGTATCCACCTTCTCCCTGAACAGGTTCAACTATCACTCCTGCAATGCCGCCTATACCTGAGTAAGGATCTGTTATGAGATTCTCCAAATTTTCAACAACTATTTTTGACATTTCTTCAGGTTCAACCTTTTGCGGGAATCTATATGGGTATGGGTATGGAAGATGATAAGTATTGATATAATCGTTTCCAGAGTATTCTCTATAATGAGGGTTTGCCGTTGTTGAAACTATATTTCCTGCAATGCCATGATATGAACCTCCGAATGCAACGATTACCTTTTTCCCGGTTTTAAATCGGGCCATTTGTATTGCCAATTCACAGGCATCACCCCCTGTTACTGTGGTAAAAATCTTTGATTTCCCCTTCATTTTACCAGGAAGAGTAGAATCAAGCGTTTTAAGGAAAGAAATCCTAGCTTCCGTGGGAACTTCAGTGATGTGTGTTAATTTATCAGCTTGATTTTTTATTGCATTAATTACATCCGGATTTCCATGACCCATGTTAATAACGCTGACCCCAGCAAATAAGTCGATGAAAACGTTTCCGTCCATATCTACTATCGTAGCATTTCGTCCAAAATCAAAGGCCGTCCTGAAAATCTTTGTGTATGATCTGGATTCAGTTTCTAAAAGATCTTGCTCCCTGAGCATTCCTGTAGATATTGGACCCGGAGGGTTTACCTTAATGTTAGGGGCCTCCATAATGCTTCCCCATTTGTTACTATTCATCATTATTAATCACTTCATACTATTATTTCCTGATCCCTGATTTTAGTCCGCAGTTCAGCTGATTTTGCATGCCCTGCAAGACCCTCTAATTTACTCTGTCTCTGTGCACGGTCTGCAAGATTGTATAATGATTCCTTTTTAATGACCTCCTGATATGTCAATATCTTTATAAAAGCCCCCACACTTAATCCACCAGTATATCTGGCAGCTCTGTTTGTGGGAAGCGTGTGGTTTGTGCCTATGAGTTTATCTGAGAAGACAACCGGGGTATCCTCATTCATAAATAGAGAACCAAAATTATACAGTTTACTAAATGCAAGTTCTTTGTTTTCTGGAGATAGGTGCAGTTCCAAATGCTCAGGTGCATAATCATTGGCTGCTTCTATTGCCTCATTTATTGTGTCACAGAGGAGAATACTACCCTTATTTGCCCATGATTCCTTGAGGATTTCTTTAGTTTCAAGAGTGCTTATATAATATTCCATTTTATCTATAACATCATTGGCAAGACTTCTTGAATTTGTGATGAGGCAACTTCTCGCGGCGGTATCATGCTCTGCTTGGGCAAGAAGATCATAGACTACCTTTTCAGTGCAGGCTGATTCATCAGCAAGAATTAATACCTCGCTCGGTCCAGCCAAAAGGTCAATCCCAACACGACCAAAAACTTGTCTCTTAGCCTCATTCACGAATTTGTTTCCCGGGCCTATTATCTTGTCAACAGGCCTAATGGATTCTGTCCCGTATGCCATAGCAGCGATGGCCTGTATTCCACCTATTGTATAAATTTCATCAGCCCCTGCCTTTAACATTCCATATAACACAGCTGGATCTGGCCTTCCTTTCCCTGGTGGTGTCATTGCAACAATCCTTTTGACCCCTGCGACTTTTGCAGGGATTATACCCATTAAAGCTGAAGAAAGAAGTGGAAATCTGCCTGCGGGTACATATACTCCTACCGCTTTTATAGGAATTATCCTCTGTCCCAAAACAGTTCCTCCTCCATCAACCTCGAGCTGCATTTCTTTGTACATTCCCATCTGGAACTCAGCAAATTTTCTGATTCTGGAAATATTTGTGTCGATTAATTCCTTAGTTGATGGCTCAAGATTGGATATTTTTTTTTCTATTTCAGAATCTGATAAGAGGAATTTCTTAAGGTCTATCCCATCAAATTTCTTTGTGAATTCAGAAACGGCTTTATCCCCTTCGTTTCTTATAGTTTGTATAACAGATTGAACTGTTGCCTTCAACTCATTTGAGTCTTCCTCCGTTACTTCTGTCTCAGCTTTTATTGCCTTTATTGACAATTCAATTTCCCTCGTGTTCTTCTATCGCTTCTACTGAACCGATCTTCCTGATCTCTTCGGGAGTCCTTCTCAAAGTAAGATAGATGATGAATAGTATTCCAGCCACAAGCATAATTATGAACAGGTAGAGAGATATACTTAGTGGGTAAGCCGGTATTGGTGTAAATGATCCATAAATTGCAAACAAATAAATAGCAGTTGCAGGTATAGGTCCTAACAAAAATGGAAGCCATTTCTTGAAATCCAGCTTCATTTTTTGTT
>JAJYDZ010000237.1 GCA_021790415.1 Thermoplasmata archaeon
TGAAAAATATTATGTAAATGCAGCTGGTATTTCCCAGAATGAATTAGTGCTAATACTATCAGGTTGCTTTAAAACTGGTCTCCTTCCAGAACCTTTGAGGCTTGCACAGATTATTGCATCTGGTTTGTACAACTCAAATGAATTATTCTCTGTACATCATAAAGTCTAGTTCTTCCTTTGCATTGTCTTTGAGTTTGGACAGTTTGGGTTCAATGTCATCCAGTTTCTCCTCATCTACTGGAATATACTTCATTTTACCCAGAGACATGTGATAGGAACCAGGGCAAAGTACGCCTTCCTTTACTATTATGGCATCTGGATTTAGGGAGATAATTCCCATCATTGATCTCTCTTTGCCTTGGAAAGGTGAGCCGAAACCTGGATTTTGATAGTGCTTTTTTTCGCCAGTTTCGGTATCTATCTGCACTATTGTGTTTCCATACTCAAGTGGAGTTATCATCCTCTCTTCATCTACTACCGCTATTATTTTCATAAGTTAACATTTCTATTTATTTAATAGACTTTATGTGTAAATAGATGTGAATAATTGATGGTTCGAATCAATAATAACCGGCTAATTCTACCTCAAACTTAGGTACAGTTATTCCCGATCCGTTCTCAATATGGCCAATTTCCTTAAATGGCAGGCGATTTTTGATTGTGCTTACAAAATCCCTTTTGTCGTCTTGATCGATAACTATGGCAAATCCAATGCCCATATTGAAAATCTCATACATGCTGTTATAATTAAGAGATCCTAATTCCATAATTTTATTAAACACGTTCTGAGGTTCAATAGGATCATCAATCACATACTTCATATCTTTCATTCTAACAAGGTTTTTCAGACCCCCACCTGTTATATTTGCCATTCCTTTGATATTTACGATGCTCATCAGGTCAAGAATTTCTCTTACATATATCCTGGTTGGCTCCAATAGAATTTCATGTGCCTTCTTGGTCTCTCCTGGAAATGGTTCCATGAGATTTATTTCATTGTCTTTAATAACTTTCCTTACTGTTGTAAAGCCGTTTGAGTGGAGCCCACTGCTTTGCAGACCAAAAATAATGTCCCCATCTTTAATGGATTCACCTGTTACAATTTGATTCTTATGCACAATACCTAAAACTGTTCCTGATACATCTGTACCCTTAACGAGGTCTGGAAGCATTGCGGTTTCCCCTCCGATTATTGAGATATTAGAAATTTGAGCGCCTACATTCAACCCGATTCCGAGCTGCCTTGCAACCTCCTGATTTGGTCTCCTCAGAGATATGTAATCGACCATAGCTATGGGTTCAGCACCAACTGTTATCGTATCATTGACATTCATTGCAATGCAATCAATTCCAATGCTTTCCCATTTTGAAACCTCCTCTGCAATGAGAACTTTTGTGCCTACTCCGTCAGTGTTCATGGCAATAGCGATATTCCCCAGATCTATAAGGGATGTAAAACCTCCCATTGGTCCAATAGTTCTAAAGTCTTCCCTCTTAAATTTGAACTGTCTTATCAGTGTATTTACGAATTCCCCTATACCTTTGCGATCAACCATTCCTTCTTGAGGGTTTTCCATGAGGGAATATAGCATTATAAAATAAAAATATATCAATTTGAATTTTTTTCAATATTTTACAATTATAAGATGATTTTATTAGAGGTTTGGCTACTCTTCTCAGCGGGATTATACTTGTTTAAATGCCGTATTTAGCTGATTTCTGTGCAAATAATTATATATCAAGGTGGCAATGTCGTAAGAGGTGTTAACGTGGTAAAGATTGAATCCCTTGATTATAAACCAAAGCCAATAGATGAGAACTTCGCGGAAGATGTGGATAACTACCCGGTTACGGGAAAGCACCATGATCACGAAGTAAGAGCTGAAGGAAAGCAGAGGATGGATGCTGATGGGAAACCGTATCCAATAAAGAACGGAATCCATGGAACCAAGGTTGCTGTGGATTGGGAGTCATGCGTAGCAGATGGTGCTTGTATGGATGTTTGCCCTGTCAGTTTATATGAATGGCAGTTAAACCCAGGTCAGATGGGAACAGGGAACGACAAGGATATAACCGGAGATAAGGAACTTTATGACAAATACAGAACTGATAAATGCGATCCAGTAAGGGAAAATGAATGCATTTTCTGTATGGCGTGCGAAAGCGTTTGCCCCACAAGAGCAATAAAGATTACACCATAATTTTTTTTAGAGCCCCGTGGTGTAGTGGCCAAGCATATCGGACTTTGAATCCGACGACGGCAGTTCGAATCTGCCCGGGGCTGTAAGGTTCGGTATGATTAAAGTTATTGGCAGAAAATCTGAGCAGAAAACAATAGATAAAGCACTAAAATTAAATGACCTTATGGCTTCGTTTTTAATATCCAGAGAAAGGTTCATAGCAATTTTAAATGGAATTCCTGCCACTTCAGATGACATAGTCAATCCAGATGATGAGCTTGTGCTTCTGGAAGTATTCTCAGGCGGATAGAGCTAATTAGGATTTCTTTTTGAGAGAAAGTTTGTGGACACTGCCAAATCTGGCAATTTTCCCTTATATCGCTCAATTTTAAATTCCTGTTTCACTTTGTTTATGTGTTTCCCAAGATCTGCAGTTTCAAGTATTTTGTTCAGAGCATTATCATAAACATTCATTGTGTTTCTTAACTCAACGAAAATTCTTCCATCCATTACATATGGTCCTCTGAGAACATCATTTCCACTATGCTTTTGCAAAAAGGGAATTACATTATCGCTTTCAACAGGAGGACCGCTATGCAACTTAACTGAAGGTAGAATATCTGTTTCCAGTTCAAGTAGAACCTGAATCTCCTCATCCACTGAATATTCAGTATTGATTATATTGAAGCTGTATTCCTTTGAAGCGCGAGTTAGTGTTGAGATCATCTTCTGAACCTGCGGAAAGATGATGTCGTCTACTATCTCTGGCCTCCTAAACCTGATTATGTAAAACGTTGTGCCTCTGTCGACGTTTTGAGAAGGATTTTTCACAGGTGCCATTCCGAAATAAGAATCAGATGGCTCTCGTAGAAATGTCTTTCCACTTAGTTTTAGAATTGATAGTGCAGTCAATGATACTGCCGCACCAGCGTTTCTCTGCTGGTCTGTTGGATCAATTATTATAACAGGTGAAACAAACTTTTTTGTTGCTTCAGGTTCCCCAATAATCAATTGTCCTTTTAAAGTTGAAATGTGAGTGATTGCAGATAGAAATGAGCCGTAATTTACGATTAAAAGTTCTGTAACATAGCCTGAAAAACCATTGGTCTTTAGCTCAGAACCATATATCCCCTGTTTTCTCATGAACAACTTCAGAAGCTTTACCTCGTCCTTCTGCTGCATTGTGAGGTTGGCCTTCAGATATTCACTATGCAAGGGAGTTCTGTCAACAGCAGTCAGGCGTTCCTTTGCATTATTAATTATGAAACAGGGAACTATATCCACCTTTCTCCCGAATTCATTGGAAGATACATAGGGATGCTCAGCATACTTTTCCACCCCATTCCTTAGAACCGAATGCCCTATCTCCAAACCTAAGTTCTCCATTTCCCTGATTCCATAGCTTCTCTGGAACCGAATGAATATATCAATATCTGCCCCACGAAGTGATGTTCCTCTTGATGAAGACCCAACAAGTAGAGGTTCTGCATTGATGTTTTGTAATCTACAATATTCCTTTATTTTATTAATTAGGTCATCAGAAAGCTTCTTTACTGACTCGGTTTCTTTTATATCTGGAGAATACTCTGCAATAACACGCTTTAAATCAATCATTGACTCAGATCAATTATGGCCTGGGCAGGTTCCCCGGAAGCTTTTTTTAAGGCTTCGATAGCTTTCTCTCTGGTGACGTTTGCCTGACTCATTACAAGATCAATGTCTTCCTTTGGAAAGGATGGTTCTGATGGTGGTTTTTTAGCGGTTTGCGCTTTAGCGACTTCTCTGATATTCCCCACTATTTGGAGACTTTTCTGCCCCTGTGCCTCAATCATGACCACTTCCGGGTTGTCAATGATATAATTTTTTGCTTCCCCCTCCATGACAATTCTTTTTACGTCTGTCATTTCAGTGGATTTTATACCCATCTGAGACATCATTCTTCTCATTTCTCTTGAATTCATTTTTCCCGGCATCATCATACTTGAACTACAACTTATAATATAGTCTTTTTCTGTTATTTCGATAGCTCCATTTCAAAACAGTACAATTGATTATCTTCCTTATTG
>JAJYDZ010000238.1 GCA_021790415.1 Thermoplasmata archaeon
GGGAAGGGGCGACGCAACAGCAAAAGGCGGAATGTACGTCCTGAAAGTTGGTGCAAAGAAAAAGAATATAGATCTTTCCAAGGCAAGAGTTGCAATACAGGGATTTGGAAACGCAGGACAGTTTGCACTCAAGCTTGTAAAAGAGCACTTTGGATCAAAGGTTGTTGCAATATCTGACACGAAGGGAGGAATATTCCTTGAAAGCGGAATTGACTATGATTCACTTTTGAAACACAAACAGGAGAAAGGCACAGTACAGGGCTTCAAAGGTGCAAAGAATATCTCAAACGAGGACCTTCTCGAACTTGATGTGGATGTGCTCATACCTGCAGCCATTGAGAACCAGTTGACAGGAAAGAACGCATCTAAAATAAAGGCAAAGATCGTGCTTGAACTTGCAAATGGGCCAACGACTCCTGAAGCTGATGTTATACTCCACAAAAACAATGTACTTGTTCTTCCGGATTTCCTTTCGAATGCAGGAGGAGTGACAGTATCTTATTTTGAGTGGGTTCAGAATATGGGAGGATACTATTGGACTGCAGAAGAAGTGTATGACAAGCTTGACAGGAAGATGACTGCATCAGCCGAAGCCGTGCTTGAAACAGCAGAAAAATACAAAACTGACCCAAGAATGGGTGCGTATATCATAGCAGTTCAGAGAGTTGCTGACTCTATGAAAGCGAGAGGATGGTACTGAACCACCCTCCATTTTAAAATTTCCAGCTTAGACCATAAAAATCTGTTTTAAGCGGGAATAGTGTAGTGGTCATCACAGGGGCTTCCCAAGCCCTTAACCCGGGTTCGAATCCCGGTTCCCGCATTTTCGAATAGAGATGCATATACAATTTTGAATTTTCACAAACATATGTGATGATTGCATGCAATGCTGATTTAGATTGCCTTTGATTATACTGAAAATTCTAATAACCGCAAAAAACCGTGAAATTTAATCAATAAATATAATCTAATAGCCCATCTCATGATTATGCAACTTAAAGTCCAAACGTCATAACTTAATTCGGAAAATGAAAAATATAAAAGTATATATAAATAAAAATTGATCACCTATACATGAAAAGTGTTTTTAAAATAGCTTTAGTCGTTATAGTAGCGGCCCTCGTGGTATCTACCGGGTTACTTTATGCTACCGGAAAACTGACTTCAAATGGAGCAAGCTCAGCAACGTATTCATCCACATCCCCACAGTACAACTCCCCCAATGTGGTAAGTTCCAATCAGGTGAACAAGAGCATGGGAGGCAACTGGAGCCAGACTACAGGCTCAACTGCTACAGCAAGCAATGCATCTGCAGGAATATCTATAATTGAGGGTGGAGGCAGTTCAATCTCATTTACAGGCACAACTCCTCTGACTACATATGTAATGCCCGGTTACAACCAGATCGTTGGAAAAATGCCATACATATCATTGCAGAATTCAAACGCACAATCAATTTCAGCAACTCCTTCAACATCATCTACAACATCCAACACATCTCCTCTTAATGGATTAACATCTCTTGAATTTGCTGTGTTTCAGCCAACTTCTGGTGCAGGGATAGTTACAGTAGGATACATCTCAGAGAAAAACCTGAGTATAGTCACCCAGGTCTGGACTGCAATGAATAACAGTGCTGCGAATTCAACATCAGCCAATGTATCAATGGGAATGACAGCCGCAGGAACTCCATACATATATGGTTACTTCGAGTCAAGTCTCTTTGAACATGTCTCCACTGCATTCAATGCCACAGGAATGTACGTTAATGTGATGTTATCAGTCTATACCAAACACCTTATTCTTGTACTCCACCTTTCAACTGTGAATGAGTCATTGAATTCTACATTATCTCTTATGAACAGCGAGGTTTCAATTCTTGAACACGCATCATCTGAGCCGGCTCACCCAATATTCATCACATCCACTCAGATACAGGCCCAGACTGGGATAAATGAAACAAATTTCCTTCAGGTTGATGTAAACATTCAGAATGCTTCAACTCTTTACAAAGAATTTGTAAACACCTCCAATATGACTACAACATCTTCTGAATCTGCTTATATGGGCGAGGCAATGTCAAACATTTCTACCATAGCATTTTCAACTTACGGAGATGGCCAGGGAAATGCTACACTGGTAGGGCTTTTGAAGTTCAACAACAATTTCAACACCACCCTGTTCAACGGCTTCCTTACACTTACGCACAATTACTCAAAGGTGTTCAAAAGTTCCACTCTGAATGGATCAAGATATGTATTCTTCAGCGAAAACAGTACGATCTCTGCTTCGAATTCTAACATATCCATCGTGCTCTTTGATTACAATTCATACATAGGATTGATTGAAATTGTTAATCATAACACAAAGCTGGTCTCCCAGTCAGGAATGGAAGTTCTGCTTGGTGAAGAGATTTTACTGCTTTAATCCCATTATTTTTTTATACTCGAGCTCTGCTCGGGTGATTTTTTCTATATTTTTAACTCTGATTCCTTTTTCTGTGATTGTATTAAAGAAACTGTTTAGCATCTGCTCATTCTCTATCCAAACTGCAATCTTTCCTATACCTTGGTGATCAGTTTTATAATTTTCAAAACTTTCCGGGTTGAAGTTCCCGTCTGTATAGAGCACCAGATAATATCCATGGCCGTCCAGTTCAAGATCCTCCCTGATTTCACCGCCTACAAGAAAAATTATTCTGCTACAGATTTTTCCAATTATATTAAGATCGTGGGACGTGATAATGATGAGCCTTTCCTTTTCACTTTTCAGTTTATTGATCAGATTCTCAAACATGTCCACACCCATGGCATCCATATTATCTGTGGGCTCATCCAGTATGATTATATCGGGAGATCCAACGACAGCAAGCCCGATGGATAGTCGTTTTTTCTCTCCCGATGAGAGATCTCTTAAAGGAACATTTTTTTTGGAAAGCAACCCGAGAGATTCGAGATTGCTTTCAATCTCGATCCTATTGCCATTCTCTCCTTTTCTTAATTTATATGCGATTTCAAGCATTTCATAAGAATTCACATAGGAATAAAGCCATGGATTCTCAATCAGGGCCCCAACTTTCCTGACACATTCCTTATGGTTCTCCACTATGCTGATTCCATCCACAAAACTTGATCCATCAAAATCATCAACGCAACCTGAAATGATTTTCAGTAAGGTTGATTTCCCGCTTCCATTTGGCCCCACTATACCAATTATGGAATTCTCCATGTGCAGGCCCGGAATATTGATTACAGTTGTACCTCTGATAATCCTGCGTAAATCCTTCACTTCTACTGAACTTATGATATCTCACCCCTTCTTAGGAATACAGTATAAAGAATGAATGAGAACACAACTGTGTAACCTATCTGGATATAGATTGAAAGAAGTTCTGCATTCAAGCTCAGGCCTGAAAGAGAGCCTGTAAAGACCATGAAATATGGATCTATATTAAGGAATATCAGAAAGGCCACCCTCTGTGCATTGGTGATTATGTAACCGTCATCTAAAGTGGTCATGCCAGATATGAGAAGTGACACAATGTTTGTTATGAGAAGAAAAACAACTATGAATCCAATAGGGCTGTAACTTCCCTTTTTTACAATGCTGCTGAATGCCATTGCTCCTATAGTGTCTGTGAATATGATGAGGAACATGACGAGGACGTAATTCACAAAGGAAAAGTTGGGAAAACTTCTGAAAATGATCACGTATGTGATGAATTGTACTGCTAAGAACAGAAATACGGACATGACAGATGCTATGTAGCAGGAGAGCACTTTTGAAAGCAGATATTCTTCCTTTGAAACAGGCATTGTCATGAAATGGTAAATGTTTTTTGATTCTATGTCAGAGGATAAGGATGTGGAACCAAAAAAGGATGCAGCCAGAACGGGTAGATAGATCGCTATGCTTGCCCATGCAAAATTGTATATGTCCTGCAGAATGGGAGTTGGATAATGTGCAATTTTTATGGATGTTGGGATAAATTCATCCACTATGGAACGAAGAAAGAATATTGACAGGATGGCCATGAGCAAACTTATGAACAAAAACAGGGAAAATATGTATTTGAATGCGTTTGATTTCCTGTAATTCTTCAGGAAAAATATAGCCATACTTTTCACATTCCAGAACATATTATTGGCCATTAAACCACCGAGTCCATGAACAGATTAAAGTTAACATACAGGAATTCATAGAGTGAATTTCCGCTATTCACCGTGAGAAGCACC
>JAJYDZ010000239.1 GCA_021790415.1 Thermoplasmata archaeon
TCGGGATCTTTCCAAAGCGAGATTTGCAGGAGAATCCAAAGCAATCTTCATGATTTTCTCATATCTTCTCTTGGAAACATATTTCTCAATGTCTTTCCGATCAGCTGAAATGAAATCTCCGGGTGTTACATATTTGTTTAACATATCAACAGTATCCTCATTCATATCAATTGCATTTGATAATCCAGGAAATATCATGTCTATTGCTCTTATGAGATTGTTTTTTGATGTTCTTATCTTATCCGTAACAATACTGTAAGCTGTTATCAGCTCCCTGAGATTCATTAAATTCTCAGGTACAGCAAATGTTTCCTTTTCTTCCCTTATCATGAGATATCTGGCGATTGATTCCGCATCTATGGTATCATTGGTTGTCTTCCTTATCCGTGATTTCTTCATGCCTCTCACCTCAAGACCGTTGAGAATACGTACCTGGAATCCATACGTTCTCAGGTGGTTGTATAACGGAATATGATATATTCCGGTGCTTTCCATACCAATCTTCATCATTGTACTGGTAGATTTCAGAGTTCTGATCAGATCAGATAGTTCTTTGAATATTTCATTTTTATTCTCCCTATTGCTTCCCCTGCATAAAATATTGAGGGTATCGTCCATTGCGCAGTAATCGAATTTATCCTTGGCCATATCTATTCCCACATATACTTTCATTTCATCACCAGTCAGGTTCCCTCCCAATCTCTTCCATTCACCACAGACTTGTCTTTTATCCGCAGATATTCTGCAACATCCCATCCGGGTACTAAATGAAAGAAGGGAGACGCATGCATAGCCACGAGGATTTATCCTCAAGATCAAGAACGCGTATCCCTGACCAGTTCATGGAATCAGAACTGGCTAAAAAGAATATACAAGATCAGTTTCTGACTATTAACTGCAAAGCGCTAGATCCTCCGTGCCACGCTATACGTATATCAGGATCCGAGAATATCTTTTAAATGGCATACAAGATTATTTTAGATTTTGCTATATTCACAACAACACAAGCATAATTGGTTGTTTTAGGTTTTCAATATCCTTGAGAATTATGTTGAATAATTATACTCTATGGGGGAAACCTTTATACTATTGTTCACTATAGACATCTATGACCATTTCTACTATTCAGATTAGAGAGGAAACCAAGAAGACCCTACTATCCATGAAACTTCATCCTAGGGAAACCTATGAAGAGGTTATTGAGAGGATGATCGAGGATCTAAGCCAACTAAATGAAGAGACCATAAAGGAGATAGAAGAGGCCAGAAAAGAAATCGAATCTGGAAGATTTGTTACTCACGAACAGCTGAAGAAGGCCCTTGACCTCTAATGGATTATAGAATAGTATGGTCCATTCAGGCTTCTAAGCAGTTGAAAAGCCTTGACAGGTCAATTGCAAAGAGAATTCATGAAAAAGTTGGACAATTGCATCAAAACCCGGAAAGGTACGTTGAGAAACTTGTTCGATATCCATATTATAGACTTAGGATTGGAGATTATAGGGTAATTCTTGACATTCAAAAAGAAATGGTTAGAATAATGATTTTGAAAGTTGGGCACAGAAGCAATGTATATGAAAAGTAACGTTCAATTCCATTGTATTCCCTTTAAACTTTAATCAAATCCCGACCGGTCCATTCTAACAGCAATCAACATTCATGAGTTGAATAACCCCATATAAAAAACGGGGATAATCCTTTGGTAAAAATGAGACGCTACGGGTTACTATGCAAGAAAAACCTTTATACTTAACACACACATATGTGTGTGTGAATTAGATGGGAAGTAAAAACATATCTATCTCTGATGAAGCATATCTGAGGCTATCAGAACTAAAGTCTAGAAATGAGAGTTTCACAGACGTTATATATAGACTTACAAATAGGACGAATATACTTGATTTAAGGGGTATTATAAAAGAAGAGGAGGGAAAGTCTTTAGAGAAAAATATTAAAAAATCAAGGAGACTAAGTAAGGAAAGAATAGATAGCCTCACAAAGGAGTTAAATGAATTATGATAGCTGATACTTCATTCATTGTTGACATAATGAAATCTAACAAAGAGGCAATCGAAAAAGCAGAGGAAATTGGAAAATCTGGAAGTACTATTGCGGTTACCTCCATTTCAATTTTTGAATTATTTGTGGGAGTGGAACTAAGTATAAAAAAGGACCAGGAAAGAAATAAGATAACTCGAATACTTAATGGTCTGTCAATAATAAGTTTTGATGAGGATTCTGCAAGAGAAGCTGGAAGAATTTTTGCCCAAAAAAGAAGAAATGGATCAACAATCGATCCAGAAGACTCCATGATTGCAGGTATCTGTGCAAGAAGAAATGAAATTCTAATTACGCGCAACATAAAGCATTTTAAAGATATAGAAGGTGTGAAGATAGAGGCTTATTGAAAGTATAGGGTTCAGGTAATATCCCCTTATATCATTAATCAGGTCTTGTCCTAGCCAGAAATACGATCATCCGTAATCATCTTACAAGGAAAATGTGTAAAAATAGGTACATCAAATGTCCGAGCTCTTTCGTGTCGTTACTTTAGAGCTTGCAATCTTATGTAACTTCAAGTCGTCAGTTACAAACTCGTAACCTGATTCAATAGCAGATATGAGATAAGATGAATCGTAGAATGTCAGACCCTCCTCTAATGACAAGTTCAATACAGAAATGGATGATGACACGATCTGTTCCATTGAATCAATCAATTCAAATAGAACATTGCCGATTTCCTGTGCTTCTTTCTTTGAAATTCTATTTCTAATTTTATAATTCTTCCAAAGTATGTTACCTATCTCATACTTGGCAAGAGGAATCGTTGCTCCGGCAATGAGTATACTATACTTACCCCTCTGAAAGAGGTTAAAAATTGAAGAAGCGTCCAGTAAATTCATCTTTCTCTGTCTTCCCTTATATCTGATATTATTTCACCTAACTTTAATTTCGAGATTGTGGACGCGACCTTTTTCATTTTCTCAATTAATTCTTTATTTCTGGCTTTCCTGATTTCATCCTGCACCGCCTTTCTAATAATTGTCGTTGGATTTAGACCAAGTTTCTTTAATTCCTCTCTCTCTTCTTCTGAGATCTTTGCAGATACGGTAGTATACGATTTCATACTATATTATAAATTACACGTACTTTAAATTTGTGTATTACAATATGTAAACCAACGTAAACAAAGGGAATTCATAGAGCAAGGAAACCTTTAGATCTGCTCAGGCTCCTAATCATATCGTTTTTACATTTTCTTAACACTTTAATGGATGTCCCGATACAACAATAATGGAACATTGAACAGCACAGAACACTTTCTCAAAGTGATTATTTTTTCCTTTGTAGGTTTAAAAAATATGTGTGATTTTTCTTATTTTTCACCGGGATTAATCTCCGCTAGCTTGGACCAATTCCTGTATTTTTTTTCTATGTAGTAGTCAAGACTGTATTTGCTTGTTCCAAAGGCGCCGTTTATCAGTATAAGTAGAAGAAATACAAGCACATAAATTATGCTTGTGCCTATATCGGTCGCACCGTATATGTAAAAACCGCCGAAACCCTCTGGTATGGACCACATAAAGAAGCTGAAGATTGCCCCAAGGAAATAGACTATTTTCCTCAAGAAACCTAATAGTATTGCGAACGCCAGCAGAGTCTCGAATAAAGCAATAAGCAATGCAAACAGGTATGGATCATAGGACGTTAAATTGATCCAAAACTGAAACCACGGCATCAACCATGAAGGTTGCTGAGTCATTGAGCTCTGAATCATGGATTCGAACCCACTGAAGAATGCGGGTTGCCATTTGAGCCATGCATCAGCAAGCCACACCACCCCAAACATAACGCGCATAATCACTTTATATCCGGCCATATTCCTTACAAACCAATTTCCGTTTACCATACCATTCGTTTGATTCAAGTTACTATCACCCCTCTTTCATATTTCTGGATAAGTTTTGATACATTGTGTCTCAATAGAAGTGAATTAAGAACCACGGATGTGGAACTCATCCCCATGGCAAGTGCTGATAGTATTGGCAGAAATGAATAAATCGACAGGCCAAACAGTGGGACAAGTACTCCTCCGGCTACAGGGATTAATGCAGTGTTGTAACCAAACGCCCATCCAATGTTCTGCTTGACCTTCCCTATGGTTTTTTTGCCTATGATCTTGGCATATACTACATCATTGAGATCGTTTTTGAGGAGTATAATGTCTC
>JAJYDZ010000240.1 GCA_021790415.1 Thermoplasmata archaeon
AAGAGGGTAATAAGTGGAATAAGTTAAATTTTGGTCATTTTCATATCTGTAGGTAAGTTGCAAACTAATAACTACAACAATTAGCAGAGACTAAAGCATTTGCACTTCTTTATCATTGAGATGATAAGCTTCCCAGCTGTGCACGTCACGCAAGTAACCATCTGATCCGTAAATACCGAAAATAAAAATCCATTCCTGCATTGAAACATTATTCGATGAATTAGAAAGATATTCATTGAGCATTTTTAATTCATCCCTTATTTCATATTTTTGCCCATAAGAAATACCGCATTTTATCCTAGGTGTGGACTTACTCATTTTCTTGAGTTCACCTTTCAGATTATTCATGACATTTTCATGCTCAATATGCATTATGTAATCTTCATCTCTAACGAGTAAGACGTCGTAGCGATTGATCTCCATCCGTACTTTACAATTCAAGCTAGGTGCGAAACTTGTAACAATAAATGGAAAAATTACGCCATTGGACCACTCTGTGTCACCTCCATCTTCTGGCGGCGAATAACTCCCCCAATAGGTTTTAAACCACTCAGGAAATTTCTGCCATGCTTTCCACACCTCAACAACTTCTAATTGCACTTTCGATCACCTTCACTAAATTTTTTGCTTCTACTATTTTATCCATCATATGGGAAGTGATAAGTGGAATAAGTTAAACCTTGCTAATTGATTAAATTCAGGAAAATCGAAAAAAGGGAAAGACACCCAGATAGAGAATCTATAGGAGTTGAGTAAGGGTGATATACAATGGAAGAATCCAACGATTTGTAACGGAGGTATCGAGCAAGGTAATGTCAATAAAAAAGGACTTTCAAAAAGAGAGTCTACCTATTATAATTATTATCGATTTCCATCCATCAGATTCTGTTCCAGATTCTCATACAATGATGAATTTGCTAAGTCAAGATAATTATTTAAAAAGCAAAGAGTTCGTCAGGGGAGTTTATGATATTTATGAGGGTAATAGATATGTTGGGCGATATTGCGACCTTAGTGAAAACAAGAATCTGGCTTACATATACAAATGTTTTCCAGATGAAAATCAACAAAAATTCCTGATGATGCAGGAGATAAGAATACGTCTTTTTGAAGACCTATGGTTTCCTCATATGTATAATAACAAAACTCTAAAGATCAAAAAGACGCTAAAGAAGGATTAGGAAAGGGTGATTCATGTGGCATCATCTATGGTGGTCTGCATAATAGATCATGCAGTAGTTTTTTTTTTGTTTCTGATAGATTAACGCCACAACTTCAGCCATTGAACGTAATCTAAATTGCACTCAGTAGGGTCAGCAATATTTGGGTTATTTCTGGATAAATTTGATGTGGTCTTGTATAATTCTATATGTCTCTCGTTTCCTGATTCTTCAAGTAAGCTAATTATAGAGTGAAAGTTATTTTGACCATAAACATCCTCATTCTGTAATCTCATATAGACTGATCCATCTTCACCTTTGGAATCAAGGCGTAATGCAACTTTTCCGCCTTCCATTTGAAGTGTGCTCATTTCAGTTGAATCAAAATCATAGACTTCTATTTTTGAACTCTTCTTTAAAATCAACTTCTCTCCTAGAGTAAATACTTCTATTTCAATCGCCTCCGAGGATTCATTGCAGGCCATGACCCACTCATAATACTCCTTGAGTTTCATGGGACCAGGTATATAGTTGAGGTCCTCAAGTGCATGCTCTCGGATGTCCTTTTTTGAAGAGGACAGGTAATTCAACAAACGTTGCCAGAGCCCCATGTATGAATATAAATCCAGCTTACTTTTAAGATCTGAGTCGCTCTGTATTTGGATAGCGTCAAGTTCCTCAATATGATTCCTAAAATAGACGTTTAGCAATCTATAGGCAAATTCCCTGTCGTCTTCATTTTTGGAGGTTATTAGTTCCTTGGCTCGTGTAATTACTGCTTCTGTATCAGATAATCGGAAGAGAATACCTTCTGAGATTTCATGCAACTTTTCATTGTTCAATAGACTCCAAGCCAGATCGACAGAATCTGCTGTAGAGAAGTGTAGCAGGTCATTTAGCAAAAGGAGTTTATTATCTTCTGATTTTTCATCCTTTATTCTATTAAGTAAAACGTGCTCAAAGCCTCCTGGGTCGACTTTCAATAAATATTTCTTAGAAGCCTTGTAAATCCTCTCTATTTCGTTTAAATAAGGGTTCTCTTCGACATTTTCTGTCTTTTGCTCAAGAATCTTTTGAACAGAGGCAAAATAAATCCTGGTGATTATGTCGAGCACGCTTGGATCGCCGGTTTCAGTCAAAGCAATGATAGCCAAACGGTTCAATCGATCGTCTTCTTCCTCATTGAGGAATGACTTTAAGAGATTTACCTCATTCTCTCCTCCCAATACCCCTAATGCAGCGATAGCATATTGTTTAACATCATCATCAGGAATTTGGAGCACTTTTTCGAATGTTCCGATAGCTCCATGATATGCCATGGTTGCTATAGCATTTAGTCCAGATTTCAGAATGTCAAAATAATAATTTTTATGGTCTCCCGGTTCCTCTGTCAAAATCCCTGAAAAGGAAGGTTTAAAGTGTTGGTAAATGCGAATATTATAATCGTTCGCTTCAAACAAACCTTTGATGGGAGGAATACCAACTGTTTCTGGTTGCTCAATAACAGCAGTAATGAGCTTTATGACAGCTCTACAGTTGCAGTTACCGCTTGCCTCAATAATGCCAACAATTTTTATATGCTTTAGTACCAATTCCTCGTGAATCTTGTCCTGCTTGCAAAAGGTGCAGGAATAGACATATATATTTTTATTTTTGTGAACTTGAACATGTAGATTGAATTTTTCTCTGTACAGCTGTCTATAAGAGTCTCTCAACCTTTTTGCCTCACTTTCAAGATACGATAATTCATTCACTAAGAGATAAGGCTTCGAGTTTAGTAGTTCTTTCAAAAGATTTTCAAAGAATTCACATGTCTGAATTGTCCTATTTCGAGATAATGCTTTGATGGACTTATTGACTATATTGAGGTCTTTACTGTTAAGCAGGTCTTCAAGAGAACTGTTGATGTCAGAAAAATAGGGATATTTGATAATTAGATCTAGAATAAATTCAGTGAGCTTCTCATCTTCTCCTCTCAACCCAACAGAAAATAAATACTTCAATTCTGACTGATCTATGGAAATTAACGATTTGAGGGCGGCAATCCTGATTGCAGTCTCTTTTTTCTCGAAATATATTTCCAGAATTTGGTTGTAAAGGCTCTTCAACTTCATACTTCCAGACAATTCTAATCCAGTTTGGATTTTTTTTGGGTCTGTATCGCTTAGGAGGTTAGACACGTATTCCCTCACTGTCGCCATGGTTTCGGCCGCTTCCCATTGGTTCGGCTTGGAAAATAAATGATCAATGTCTGTCTCCCTACCGTGAAATATTGTGATCAAGCTATTGATAACAGTGTCAGGAAGCCATTTTTGTTCTTTCCTTAGAAGAGAAAGTTCATCCAATACTTTATCTGCGCTTATTATCCTAGGTCTTGGATCGAATGATTTGCTTTTCACTCTGATTGTTGAACCTGGTTTTAAAATAACATAATCCCTCAGAACGATTGCCCACTGGACAGGCTTTTCGCTCTTTATCAGAGACAATTTTGGATATTTTTCTGGCCGAAATTCCTTGTAGAACTTATTTAGAAGCAGTTCCTTAAGACCTTCAGAGTATCTAATAACTTGACTATTTATAGGGGATTTGATAGGGTTTAGATGTAATCTATAAATTTAACTATTATGACCAATAAAATCACCATTGACGACCTATATTCCGATGCTGGCACTTTTGACGAGGAAGCCGTCCTAACAATACTCAAGGGCAAGATTGTTTTTACGAAGGAAAATGAGATATTGTTTGTAGTTGACCCCACTAAACTAAAGGCCAGAGATGCAATTTTATTTTACGCTTTGGCCAAGAAGGTTTTGGTGGCAAATAAGAAAATTGACGATGAGATAATTACAAACGCTGAAATCCTTGATAAAGCTAAGCTCACAAAGAGTAATGTTGGGGTGACGATAATGCGCCTCAAGGATAAGAAAATTCTTATGCCCTCTGGTTCGGGATATGAACTCCCTACATTCAAAGTCGCGGAGGTGTTGAATTCATTAAAAAATAATAAAGATTAAATTCTATGACTAAAGACATTGAGATAAGGG
>JAJYDZ010000241.1 GCA_021790415.1 Thermoplasmata archaeon
CGATCTATCACAATTGGCCCTCTCCAAGCAACTGGCTCATTTAGTGGCTTTCCAGTAAGCAGGACAAATTTACCTCCTTCCTCACCGGTAGATAATAATATATTTTCCCCGATTCTATCAAGAACTCCCGTTGAATTTTTAATTATTCTCCGATGTTCGTCACCAATATTGATTGCCCCTTCGTATACATAAATGAGAGCTGTGTAGCCGGATTTTATTGGTATAGATATTTCACGTTCGGGTGGAACGTTCACGTCAAATATGGCTGTGTCAGCTTTAATTGCAAAGGCAAGATTAGATTCATTATTCAGGCTACCGGTTATGATTTTGAATGTCACGTCCTCCATGTATGACTCAGGAATACTATCCCTTTTCAAATCTTTATATCTGGGCGTTGACATTTTTTTAGCCGCAGGAAGATTAACCCAAATCTGAAAACCACTGATTCCGTCTCTATTTAGTTGAGGCATTTCCTGATGAATAATTCCACTGCCCGCTGACATCCACTGAGTATCTCCAGAGCTGATCTTTCCAGTGTTTCCCGTGCTGTCCTCATGTTGAATTTCCCCCTTAAGAATATAAGTTACGGTCTCAATACCCCTGTGAGGATGCCAGGGGAACCCTGCCATGTATGATTCAGGATCAACAGAATTAAAATTATCCATCATCAGGAAAGGATCGATAAGTGGCTCGACATAATAAGAAAATGCTCTATTTAATTTTACACCAGCCCCGTCCAAGGTGTTCTGCGCTTGAATTACCTTCAATAATTTTCTATTAACTATCATATTGATAGTTATTAATCATGAGTTAATATTTGTATCCTTTCCATGGTGTACAAATTCATTCACATATGAGAGAGCTTTTTATATTCTTTAACGATTTAAAAAAATGGTAAACTACAGTTTTCTGAAGAGATTAATGGTTGTTGGAGAAAGGCAGGTCCTTCAGAAAATGACTTATTATGCCGAATTGATCGAGTCTTCAAGCACATACATTATGGAGATGATATCAGGAGAGAATGAGAATTTAGAAACTCTTGCTGAGAATGTTTATGAAAAGGAAAAGGAAGGGGATTCACTTACTTTCAATCTTAAGAATATCATTACTTCAGGCGCAATAGGTTCTAATCTCATGGATAATTTTCTGGAGCTTGCGGAAACATTCGATGATATCCTAGATAAAACTTACTGGATATCAAGAGAGATAGTTAGAGCAAGGAATAGCCCACTTTTTAAGGATGAAAGGGAAAAATTTATTAGAAATGTGTATTCAAACTTCATCGATATTATAAACTCAAACATTTCGGCATCAAAATTGATCAAGCAAATTCTTGAGGCAAACAACCTTGAAGAGATCAGGAGTAAAAGAGAAGAGATAGAAAGACTGGAACAAGAGGTAGATGAAATGAAAGATGGTATCATCGACCTACTTTATAAAAAATCAGATTCTATTTCTTATCTGGCTTTCAATCATCTTAATTCTATGGTTCACATACTTGATGATATGCTTGATGGCTGTGAAGATGTATCAGATATTGTCCTTACTATTGTTCAATCTGTTTCAAAATGATTTATTTCATAACTATCCTTGTTCTTTCCGGAATGTTATCCGGCTTCGTATCAGGAAATAATCTCAGTGCAGCTGTGGGAAATATAATAGGTTCGAGGATAGTTAGCAGAGAGATGGGGTTAATTATTGGAATTGCCGGGTTTTCCCTTGGATTACTTATCGAGGGTCATTTGCTTAAGGATTCCATAGGAAAAATAATGCCGCAGACACCAATTTTCATAATATTTGCCCTTGCAGTTTCTCTATTCATTTTTATCTTCGCAACATGGGCAAGGATTCCTCTCTCACTTACAATGGCTCTTGTAGGTACCGGATTGGGTATTTCTTTGAGGTATGGATATCATTTTAACACTGGTTATATATACCTGGTTATCGCAGCATGGGTTTTTGCCCCTTTGATATCCATAATACTTTCCATAGTGTTGAACAGAATTATGCTGAAGAAATCATCAATAAATCCCTGGGCTGTTCCAAAGGTGTTAAAACCGCTCCTTGTTATCGTATCTTTTCTCACAGCCTTCACACTTGGGGCAAATACCCTAGGACTCATAGCAGCGCTTACCGGTGATAACCTTTCAGACCTAGCTATAATGACATTTGGGATTATTTTTGGATCTATTTTTTTAAGCAAAGGTGTTATAAAGCGTGTATCACAGGAGATGTATTCAATGAGATATGTGAGCGCTTTCGTTTCGCTTCTTGTATCTTCATTGCTTGTGGAAACTGCGACTTTTTTTTCCGTTCCATTATCCAACACTCAGACCCTGACTTCTAGCATCCTTGGTTCTGGGATATCTTATAAAATAAAGGCTATTTTCCTTAAGCCCTTTATGATCGTTGTCGTAATGTGGATAATTTCTCCGCTGGTTGGTCTGCTACTTGGCTATGCACTATAAATATTTTCTAGAAATCATATAATGATTTCTTTCTGGCCCTTTCTATATACCCATAATAGTATTTTGCAGTAACAGATGTTGACCTGAAAGCTTTACCATTGATGGTTAATTTGCCTTGCCTTGATATGATTATACCTGACTTTATTCCTGTTTCAAGATAAACGTCTATGGCCCTTGAAAGGTCTTCTCCACTTATTCCGAGCCTGAAAGGCATAAACTCACTTAACAGAATAAAACGAGCCACTGAGTACCCATAACCTTTCCTATAGCCCAGAATAGCCCGGATACATTCGAAAAAAGAAACTGGATCCATACCAACATAAATTGGAAAGGGTGCTTGTGGAATTAAAGATCTGTGTACTTCTGAATCTGCTAGAATCATCACAGCTTCATTTCCATCCCTTCCGGAATACCACTTTTCACCCTTTATGCCATCAAAAGCTTTTCTGTGATTGGCATATGTTACCACTACTTTTCTTTCAAAGCCTGAATAATTGTACTTATTTAAAAATCCGATGTATCTTCCATCAACGCATATAAAAAATCTAATAGAGGCCCCCTTTCTTTCGTTAAACTTAAGAAGAGCAAAACCATCTGAAATTATTGGTTCTTCAACTTGGTCTATGTCAAGGAATTGATCTTCTGATTTTATTGCAGAATAAACCAGACTAATAAGTTTATGAAGATGTATTCCATCTTTCCTATTTTGAGGTGACAAGTATCTTTTTTCTAATTCAGGCAATAAAAACTCCCCCCATATCCTCAATCTCTTCAGCCAATTTTCCGATCAACCCTATTGTGGTACTTGCCATTGGAAATATGGAGATTTTGTTATCTGTGATAAACGCTCTAGCCATATTTTGGCTGTCCGTTTTGCGAAATATCACCATTTCGGATCCGCCGGAATATTTTAATCTCCATGTAATAAGCTTGTTGGAAAGAAATTGGTGCCATGCTTGCTGATTACTTATTAGAAATCTTACAGGTATTGGTCTTTCTTCTAAGTTCCCGCCTCTTCTGAAAATGCATTTGCTCATTCTTTCAAAAGCTTCCAGAGAAAGTAAGAGTGCTTCATAGACTATTTCTGAAATGATTTTTGAAGCTTCCTGCCTTTTTCCCAATGCTTCAATGGAGAAATCTTTTCTCAAATAAATTTCTGCCTCTTCCCCTTTAATAACTATATAATTAATCCTGTAAGCCCTGGTTCGAAAAGTATGGATTGTATCCAGATCTATTGTAGTACCATCCCTATATAGAAGATTAATGACAGATCCGTCTGAACCTGTTAAATTAATTCCCACTATTTTCATATTTTTTTCATTACAATATTCGCAAATTTTTAGGAAGGTTCCATTAAATATGGTAAGTTGTTCTACCCCACCCTTTGCGTAAAGAAATTGAGTTACGTTCACTTTGTTATTTCTAAGAAGAAATAGGCGGTAGTTGTTTATTACGGGAATTGACTTTGTAAAGACAGAATTCTCCCCTGATATGAAAAATGCTTCGTTGTTTCCTCTAAGAAGAATAAGATGAAATTTTGTCTTACCCTTCCTCTCAGTCGTTATTTGAAGTAAAACCTCTGAGAGTTCCGACTTATCCATGAGGAACAATTTAAATTGGTATAAAATGGTTGTTTACCGAGAATATATTAAGAAAAATTTAGACATTGTCATAATTCATTAACATTACGAGATCACAGGCTTTCTAATTAAAAACATTTTAATCTTTTTTTATA
>JAJYDZ010000242.1 GCA_021790415.1 Thermoplasmata archaeon
CATTATTTTCAACCAGAAGAATTCAAAGATCCAAACAAGCGGCTCTTATCGTTTCCTTGCTCAGCTTGGTATACCAATCATTTCTGTTGATTCGTTTCAAGCGGTTGAAAGCAGAGTGTACAGGGTTCATTCACTAAGGGATGTAACAATGGAGTACCTTGAATCAATCAAAGAGCCTGTCAACCAAGATGATGGTTTTCGATACCTACTGAATATATTGAGATATGACCTATCTAGGGCAAGCGATGAGGGTTTATAGCATTGAGATGTCTTGAGCATTGCCACCTTTTAATCTCTGAATTCAATAGACCACTCTTAGCCAAGGGTAAAGAGGATACCCACATGTTTGTCTCCTAGGTCTGGCTAACTGATGAAATATCTCCCCAAGTTATAAAAGTCCTTCTACTTACTTTATGTCATCTGACCTCCTTTTATGTATTTGTATTTCACGATTACGCTAGGAAGCTGATGTGACTGTAAAATGAACGAACTCTAAGGTCAATTCGGTCACCCCTACCTCTCCGACCCTCGCTCTTTTACAGTAATAACAGGGTCTTTAGAGACTTTTTTCTTGACGTCCGGTGGATATTCCTTTCATCCGACTTCTTGGAGCGACATATGTTCCTAAATTGTATCGGTAAAAGGAAACGAAGGTCGTCGAGGATATTTACCTTACAAACACCGAAAAATTGCCGATCAACACAACGATAAGTAACCACATGCTTAATGTTGTTCTGAAAGTTTCCCGATGTGCGTATAAATCGTTCTAAAAAAGAAAGATAGAATTTTCCTCTTGATTTTGCTAACAGGGATCAGCGAAATAATATCTCCGACAGTTCTTACAATCCGACTTAAATCGATCCTTTGACCCTGGAATCTTTTTGTAAGCAGGAAATTTGCAATCATTCTGATTGTCACTTTCTCATCAGTACCTTGTAGAACAAACATGGGAAAATATGTGCACTTTATTGAATTCAGATAGCTATCTACGTACTTCTTTGCATCGTCAGTCCTCATCTTAGATCTAATAAAGATTAGCACATTACTTATTTTCTGCGAATAGACCCTTGTGGACTCTACAAGTTCGCCCATATCTCCGTGGACTAAACTTCTGACTCTATAATACGATAATTTTTCCTCATTTGATAATATCCTTTTGCCGCTGTCTATGGCACAGTAATAAAGAACACAATCAAAACAACAATCTATTTTATCTATCCATTCCATATTTATAAACAAATCCTTCCTCACCGCAATGCTTGAACTGTTATGATCAGGGTCTGATATCGGTTTTGTACTTAGGATATTGCCGGCTTCATCAATCAGAATGCTTCCGTGATGATAGTAAATTAGGTCAGAATTACTGGAGAAAAGATTAAAAACGTATTCCAATTTTTCTTTCTTGAATATATCGTCATCGTCAAGCAAACATATAACGTCTCCTTTCGAATAGAACAATGCTTCCCTGATCATCGCCCCCTGGACTGGATTCTCACTGTAAAGATTTTTTTCGCATTTCTTATTGATAAAATTATCCATTTGATCTTCCTTGAAGTTCTTTATTACTATAATTTCGTAAAATTTTCTGTCTAGTGTCTGATTCAACACACTCTCAATCGCTTCCAAAATATATTTTCTTCTTCTGTATGCCCATATTATGACAGAGATTAACATCTATGAGAGCGAAGTGTTAGAACTTAGAAAAGTTTGCGCATATATTAAATCCATCTCTGAAAAGAATTTACACCAATTCTATGGCAATGAATCCTATTATGTTACAGAGGATGCGTGCTCAATTGAAATATATGGCAAAAAGAGAAAGATAAGTTTTGATTGAGACAATAGGAATATGCAGAAAAATTTCATGCTATCAAATTCTTTTGTTATTCTATCTTTTTAATTGTTCATTTCCAATATTGAGACCTTTAGCCGAATAGAATGGTGCGAGATTAACTTTAATATACCCCGAAGATTAAGCAAATAAAATGAGAATACTAGTCATTGGCTTTCTCAACCCATATACTACCAAAGGTGGTGGCGTGGAAACTTATACCAGAAAGGTTTCCGAGTACCTTAAAAGGAAGGGAGCCTTAGTTACAGCAGCATATGCAACTTTCAGGCGGGATGTAGAAAAATATTCCGGAGCATACGAAATTTATATACCTCCTGTCATACATAAAATGGGGTTGTCGAAATTTTACTACAACATTGTGATTTACCTCCTTGTAAGGAAACACATAGACGATTTTGATATAGTTCATATAAACGGCGATAATGGTGTATTTGTACCTTTCATAAGGAACATAGGGACAATCATGACGCTTCACGGGAGTACGTTAGAGTCGTTAAGGAGCCAAACATTTGGATTTAAACCAAAATCCATATTAAGATGTGTTTTAGCCATATTTAACGGGTTTTTGGAAAATCTTGCCTGCAAGAGGTCCGACAGGGTTATCTCAGTATCAAAAAGTACGCAGGAATATTTTGAAAGGGCCACGGGAAGAAATGACATTATCACCATCCCTCCCTGCATCGATATACCTAAAAACGCCGAGAAGAAGGTTATAGACTATATTGAGGCTATGAAAGATTCAGGCAAGTTCCTCGTGTTGTGGACAGGTATTGATCCTATAAGGAAAGGCCTTCCCTTAGCTAAGGAATCGGTGAAGAATTTTGATAATGTTATCCTTTTTACAGTAGGTTACGCAGACCCGATTCCATCCAAGAACGTTATAAATTTAGGCTATGTGCAGAGAGATGTGCTTGAATATTTGCAAGAAATCTGCGATATATTCTTATTTCCCACGAAATATGAAGGGCTAGGTATTGTAGTATTAGAGGCCATGTCTCACGGTTTGGTACCAGTTGCCTCATCGATTCCGCCTATGAAAGAAATTATTGATGAAGGAGTAAATGGCTTTCTGGCAAATACCCAGGAGGAATTTGAATCTAAAATAGCATACCTCAAGACTCACCGGGAAATATTGCCGAAATTAAAAGCTAATGCAAGACAAAAATCTCTTCAGTTCGATTGCAATACGCTTCTTGATGAAGTTTACAAAGTATTTTCTTCGTTGGAGCAATGTAACCCTACAAAATCTGTGCAGGATTAAAGTCATCTTTTTCTGAACATTTATTCCATTCATACGTGAAGTTAAAGTTGCCTGTAAGCCCCCTAAAAAAGAACTTGAGATAACAACAAAACAGGGGGATGTACTTGCTTAGGCACTCTAATTGGAGACGATATTGCCTTATAGGATTTTATGCTTTTTTGAATTGTTTCGGACATCTTCGGACTCTTTTGCTTAGTCTATCGAATTATGTAATGGTTTGTTAAGATGGGGTAAATCTCTAGCGTGTTAAGTAATTGTAGGTGACCTACCATTCAGTTCACCACAGTGTTCTTCCTCAGCAGGAAATATGCATGAATCTTCATCACCGCTTCCTGTATCTGGTACATCATCTTCTTTGCCATGATCACCTCTCCCACCACCCTCTTCAAAGCGGAGAAGAATATCTCTACCCTCCATCTTTTTGAATAATGCAGCTCCTTCTTCCATTCATCCAGTCCTATCTTATTGATGCGTTTCACCACCCTTCCTCTTGCCGGACCCCTACCTCTGGACAGGGACCTGGAGTTGCTCCTAGGGGGAATCACTGCAGTGATTCCCCTGTTGCTGAGATATTGGAGATTCTTCCTGCTGTCATATGCTCCATCTCCACACACCTTAGAGATTTTGTGAAGAACGGGATAGAAGAAGCTTCCTGAACTCCTTTATGTCAGATGTGTTCTGGTCAGTTATAGTGAGGGAGACCACGTTCATCTTATCTGCCGTCAATAGCAACATGCATCTTTATCCACCCCTTTCTTTTCCTGTTCCACTTGTTCGATAATCAGTCTCCCCTATCCGTGATCTTGAATCCTGATGAGTTTATTATGACCGTCATGCCTTCTCTTAAATCTCGATTGATCTCATCCATCATCCCCGATTTGGGGATGCCCCTTATTCTCTGGAATATCACCACGTAGCTCAGCGGCTTGAATTTCCCTGTGAGTTCTGAGAGCTTCCTGACGAATCCTTCCAGTTCCCTGAACGGAACGTTCCACAGGGATCTGATCTTTGACAGGAACACAAAGAATTCCTGTGGATATTCGTATGGGTGTCCAACCTTTCCCTCATTCTCCCTCTCAAGGTT
>JAJYDZ010000243.1 GCA_021790415.1 Thermoplasmata archaeon
GTACAAGGGTGATGGCATCTCCGGATGGCAGTTCTATCTAATTCCGGTGAAACCGACGGCCCTTCTCAGGGGAGAAGGGCTTACTCTCACTGAATTTGTGATGCTGAAGGAAAGGAGGGTTGATGCGCTATAGAAGTCATAGAATTACATAAAGCAGAGGTAAATCTTCCAGAGGAATGGCAAAGAATTCAGGAATGCCTGAAACGATACCCTAACATTTCGCTGAGGCCAGCAAAAATATCAAAAATTCTTGCTATTGAAGGGGTGGAGATATCATCGCAGAAGATTTCGAAAATATTACTGAAGATGTACAGACAGGGAATAATAAATCGACAGGAAAGGGGATCTGGACGTCTGATGCGGTGCTATTACCGTATGAAATAAATACCCCCCCTTTTTTTGATTGTAGTGGATCAATTACTACCACTTACAGCTGACGACCCATGACTCATTTAATGTAGTCAAGTTCTTCAAATTCAACCCGCTTATATGTTCTTTCCAGATTCAATAAAATTCAAGATCACCGGAGATATGTAGAGGTCTCCAAGAGATTTGATTGGTACCCAGGATGCAGCTTTTACATCAGGCCCAGGCGAGAGTTTTCCATCCAGATATTCTGTATTATAGCAGAAAGCAACAAAATGAAACTTTTTGCCTTTTTCTACGACAATTACGTTCTCAAAAGAAAGAAACCTGTTGACTTTAACATGCATTCCAGTTTCTTCGAAAGTCTCTCTAACTGCAGCATCCTCTAGTTTTTCACCGAATTCCAGATGCCCACCGGGAAGAGCCCATGAATTTTCATATGGTGGGTCGCCACGTTGAATCATAAGAATCTGATCTTTGTTTACTGTAAGCGCTAAGACCGAAATGTGAGGTTCACTCAGTCTAATCACCACTCTCTACATCCCGTAGAACCTTGTCAAGAAACTCGGAATCTACTTGTTTTGACTCTTTGAAAACAGATAAATATTGTGCCATAAGAACCCTTGTAATCTCTTTTGAATCCACACATATGCCTTCGCTAATCTTCTTTTCTCGCTCAGTAATACCTATACAGGATATGGTGTTGTTACCCGACACTATCGAAGGAAGGCTATGGGTTTTATTAAATCTAATATCTAGATTGTCATAGTTAATCGCCACGTTTATCATTTTCCTAACCTCGTCCAAAGCTTTGACATTCCTCTCCCTCTGATATTCTGCAATAATTTTTACAAACCCCTCATAGCTAAAAAGATATTTCATAACAAAATCACGACGCTTGCTCAGTCTTTCGTGAATAATTGAGAAGTACTTTTTTCTCGTTTCAGTCATATCTCTTTCACTAGGCAATACAAGACCGGGACTATGAGCATAAATGAAGACGTCTTGAGATTGGTTAATTACATAACCGGCCGATGATATAAACTCATCGGAAGTTAAAAACTCCTCGACTACCCTAGTCTGCTGGCGAAGTTTCCTTTGAAACATAGGGTCTCTTAATAGGGATAAAAAGAAAGTAGAGGCGTTATTCATTGCATATTTTCTCCATATACCCCCATTAGTTTTGTCTAACGACTCCTTCCTTTCATCAGCGTAATCAGACACGCCCTTTATGACAATGGCCATTTTCTGGAGTCTATGGGTTGGTTTCATAACACCCGCAGCTTCCATGTCAACAGCCAGTATATTCCTATCTCTTTCCAGCAGGATGCTTGAAAACTCCTTTGATGCAATGACTGAATTTCCTGATACAAAATGACCGACGAAAAATTTTGGATTTGCATCCGAAGAGGATAAGACACTGTTATCATTGCTCAATTCTTTTTTTGTAATTTCACAAGCCTTATGCCATTCTTTACTGATGTTACTCTCATCAGTTATATTGTTAATAAAATTGATAAGGAATTCATTTACCCGGTATGGACTTCCACTGAATGAAATATCATACCTTTTCCCTTTCTCATTACTGCTTATAACCTTTGACGAAGCAAGATAGTGATCAACAGTATCAGCAATCGCTACGTCTCCTAACTTCACATCCTTACTAATGCCTCCACATATTCCCAACAGAACGACCAGTACAGGGTCAACTTCTCTTATAGCCTCACCTGCAACGTCTGCAGCTGTGTCGGTGCCCATTTCCCCGAGCATTACAACTACAACAGGTTGATCGTATCCGTCAACGGTGTACGATCGGTATATAATATTATTTTTTTCACTAATCTGAGTGAGTTTAAGAAAGTGCTCAAAAATTTCTAATTCAGCAATCTTGAGAGTTACTAAGACCAAGATACGAGATCTTAAGCTTTCTTTTGAGATATTATAGACGCCACCTTCCTGCAATCTTTTCCACCACATAATTAAAAAGATTATACATATATAAATTATGGCATAATTCCGTGTGATGAAATTTTTAATAGCCCTGAAAGGATAAACAAAGATTTATCCATTGTTATAGTGGAATCACTATTTATTAGTGTGGGACCTTCAAACCTTCACCCCTGTTCATGAGTAGTACATTGTTTCTGTCAATCAGTTAGTCTGACCCACCTTGTGCTTTCCCCTCCTCCTGCATTTAACTATGATTGCGTGCGATTATAACTGCCGTGTTTAATTAAAAAAATGGGATGTAAGGCAGTTATACAATGCCTCACTTTTTAACTAAACTCTATTTAAAGAACCTCGTCTTATCATATTACAAAGCTTTTCGGAGGAGCGGAAGCCATAGACCTCCGAAAAGCCTGGTTTCTGCTCCTTCCGATGGCGGAGGAAGCTTAGATGTCGAACAAAAATGTTGTTTCCGTCAGGGGTAAAAAGAAGATAGTTCTGGCAGCCGGCAGTGAAAGCATGGGCTCAAAGGGGAAGAGAGGCATTCTGTTCTCCGGCCTTGTTGTGGTCGTGGCATTCTTCATGGTCTGGGCCGGTGCGGCAATAGGGTCCATGATTTCCCCGCCCAACCAGATCGTTCTCCAGAATCAGAGCATCGCTCAGTACGTTTACACAAACAACAGCTCGGCCATACCGTTTGCAAATGTGAACGGCCAGATCGAGTATCCAATGCCCACAGGACAGCATGTATCCTACATAGAGACAAATGCAACCCTGGCAGAGCTCAACTCAAGGGATGCCGGAAAAATAACCCTGAATCTTTCACAGCCCGGATCATCGCCTTCTCTATCCTATGCACCGTCATTGATCCACGGAGATTTAATTGCTGATTTTCCAGCAATAAATTTCACTGAAACTGGATTGCCTGCCGGAGCAAAGTGGGGCGTTGTTGATTATCTTGGTAGAGTATTTACATCTAATACCAGTTATTTAAAAATTGAAGTCTCCGGTACTTCCTTCATAGGTCCACAACCATTCGAAATTTTTCCGCAATCTGCCAATCCAAATAGCGATATGATATATGCAACTGGTGGTACTCCTAATGCTACAGTCGTAAACATAACTTTCCATGCTCCGCAACCATCGTATTACATATACTCATTATCAAAACATGGGACTGTAACCGTTTCTAAATTGCATACTACAGACTCATATTATCTGGATAATTACACCGGAAAAGCCACACTCACAAATATTTCGCTGATTACAGTAGGTTCAAACCCAGTGGCCATGCAGACATTGGGAGCATATACTTATGTTGTAAACTATGGTTCTTCCAATTTATCGGTGATCAAAGGAACGAAACTGTTTAAAACTATTTCATTGCCTTCTGGTGCTGAACCCAATGCAATGAATATTTTCAACGGTACGATTTATGTGACCGGAAACGGAACGAACAGCCTTTACCTCATTGGCCTTACCAACATGACGCTCTATAGGACGATTGCATTCACAAAGGGAATCAATCCCGTTGGATTAATTGTTCAAAGTGCCTCAGTTCCAAACACGCTTTCCGGAAAGAATCAGACTATGGCATTTGTTGCAATAGCCAATGGAACAGGTAATGGTACACTGGCTGCCGTGACATTTATTGGATCGTCATATACGGTTTCATATTATTCACTGTACACTCCAAATCCCACCAGTATGATACTGAACTCGTTTACAACTCAGTATGAAACTTTTATGGAAGTAGGTAGTTTAGTGAACACTAATATTTTCGCGTTAGAAATATCATTCCCAACTACTGTTTCTACCGTAGAATTTGCTACAAATCAATCTGCTGTAGGTTTATCAAGTCCAATTTTCGCTTTT
>JAJYDZ010000244.1 GCA_021790415.1 Thermoplasmata archaeon
CCTTTGCAACTAGAATTACCAACAATATGATTTCTACCACGGCACCATTAATCGCAAAATACTCCTATGGAATGAACAGTTTTGAGGTGGGTCTTACCGGTACCCTGATTTATGCAACCACTCTGATTTCAACCGCCCTCATAAATCCCAGACTTGACTCAAGAATGAGAAAAAATGTCTTTGTGAGTGCCACCATACTGGCTACCCTTAGTGAAGTTTTGCTTCTGTTTGGAAATATAGACCTGTTCTGGGCTGCCATAGGGTTATTTGGATTCTTCACCGGATTTTTATTTACAAACCTCATAACCTCAATCTCCATGGTTTCAGAGGGTGTCACCAGGGAGCGCTTTTTGGCTGGCTATTCAATCTCACTAAGTCTTGGACTGGTAATAGGACCAACCATTGAAACTGAAACACTCTCTTTTCTACCCTATAACTCAATCGTTCTGGAATTCCTTCCCTTTATGATTGTAGTTTCCGCATTGTCTTTTCTTGTTAAGTTTAAAGAAAAGAACGAGACGAAGGGAATTTCAGGCATTGGCAGAAATCCTGGATTCTTAGCTTCTATTCTTGCTATCACCGCATATAATGTTCCTTTTGCAGCTTTCACCGTGTTCATGGCGATCTATCTGAGAACCGAATTCCATGTTTCTCTGGTTTTTTCATTTTCCGTATATATACTGTTTTTCCTCACGTCATTTGCCACTAGAATTTACCTGTTTATTCGTCCATTGAAATCCATAAAAAAACCACTTTTCTTTCTCATATACCTTACAATAATTTCCGTTGTTCTCATACCCGTACTCACGATTTTCCATAATGTATACGCTGTTCTCTTTGTAATAGCAGTGCTGGGAATTCCCCATGGAGGAATTTTTCCAATATCTACCATAATGTTGAGTCGTGGGGTACCAAGGGAAAGTTTGAATGCAGCCAATTCCTATTTTATGTCCTATAACAATGTGCTGTTTATTACAATACCTGCAATATTTGGTGCCGTTTCATACCTTCAGAATGAACTTTATGCCTTTGCATATATGGCCATAGCTCCAATAATTTCACTGGTGATAATTAAAACTAAATATGCAAAGAATCCCCGTGTATTTCATTCATGACCGTAAAATTATAATATCCATTGCATAAATATGTGTTATTCAGCATGCACTGAATCACTTGGTGCCTAGAATCCATTGCTTGAAAATGACGCGTACATTTTAAATATGTAAAATGAATAGAAATGAAAACATGGAAATTATTGAACCAGATTCAAGAATAGCTGATTTGGTAGGATTACTATATATGCTGAACTATGTATTCAAAAGTAAGACGGATCTTTTTGAGCTAGAAAAGGAGATGGAGGTTGATCTGGACGACCTCATGCCAATTGTGTACACCGCAAGTTCATTATCATTCATTGGTACCGATCAGGGAGATATTTGGATAACAGAAAGCGGAAAGAAATTCATTGGGTCGGGACCAAAAGTAAGAAAAGAGATGTTAAAATCAGTTGTCAAGGATTTTGAACCCTTTGCAACCGCTCTTAAAATGAAGGAGTTTCAACTTGAAGATATAAAGGAAGAGCTTGAAAAAAACGGTATTCAAAAGTACAACAGCCCTTCAGGATTCCACAACCTTGAGGTTACCCTCATAGAGTGGGGTGTTTATTCAGGATTGATCAGGAAGACCGAAGATGGCTTTATAGCCGCCTCTTGACGAGGTTCTTCACGTTTCCAAAAGCGTAATATTGACCTTTCAGGCTGAGTATATTCCTTCTTCAGCAACATATTTCTTTCTTGCAAGATCCATCATTTTACGTGTGAATAATATTGAATAAATCGCCACTATAATTGCGAATATAAAAGAGCCCCAAGCTGCCAGTGCGATATTCCCATTTGCAGTTGCTTGATCAATGATCTTCATTAGACCAAACTGAACCGTTAATGTTTTCCCCCCAGCTATGTGAGGCCAGTATTCACCGATCATTAAGCCTCCCCATGCGCTGTTAATCGTGGACGATATACCTGTTACAAGGTACGGGAAAGTGGATGGAAGCACGATGTATCTTAATCTTTTAAAATAGCCCAAATTGAGATTTCTCATCAATTCTTCATACTCAACAGGCATTGCTTTAATTCCCATCCAGAAACTGTAAAATACATAGTAAAAGGTACTTATAAATCCCAATCCAAGAACAAAAAATTCATCTGTCAAACTGCCAAATGAGGAGGCAATGAAAGGATAAACCGCAAAGAAGAGAAATGGAAAATAAGTTGGCACAGGATATGCGCTAAATCCCTGTATTAAAGGTATTGCTGCAGATTCAACCTTCCTGTGCGTTGCCATATAATAACCAAAAAATATTGCAAAAGCTGTGGAAACCAGTGTTATGATTGCTACCCTAATATAGTCATAGAGAAGATTGACCAGAAGATATGGGGTCTTTCCTATGAGGTAACCCCATTCACCCATGGAAATTGATGTTGTAATCTTAAAAGTCTCATAGAGTAAAAGTGCAAGAATGCTTATTCCAATAATGGCACCAATAATTGCATAGTTTCTCTTTTTTCCCTCTTTATAATACAAAGTTTCCAGATCAACATTCTTTCTTCTGTTTATTCTATTATAAGTTGCCAATTTTCCAAGGGGATTTATTGATGCAATAGCGGAGAATGTTGCAGATTGCCTGAACCTGGGTTTACCCCTTCTGATTATGGGAACATCTGTATCAAGTGCATATTTTGCCACCGCCCTTTTAGCGATTTCCTTTAATGTGATAACTATGGCTGCAACAACTATGCCTAGGACGATGAGCGTAACTCCTATGAGAAAGGTATTGTCTGCAGCAACATACTTATCTAATATTGAACCGACTCCAAACGTTTCATAAGTTGTAATGCCAATGCTAAAAACCTCACTTACCGTGATATAGAAAAAACCGTCAGAAACGCTTGGAAAAAGATTAGCTGCAATTCTTGGTATGGAGAATGGGATGTATACAAATCTTAAACGCTCAAGCAAAGAATAGTTGTAATTGTCGGCAACTTCCACCATCTCCTTGGGGATCGTTTTGAAAGCCTGATATTCACCAAGCCATAAGTTCCATACAACTGCGGTAAATACAAGGAAATCAGCAGCTAGTTCAACGCCAAGTTCCCCTCCAACATTTGTTATAAATATAACCAGAACTATTGGAAAAAAGGCTATTACCGGTACCGATTCAAATATTTCACTGATTGATATGAATATGGATTCAAACCATCGGTTTTTGATTGCAAGGTATGATAGAAACCATCCTGACACAATTGAAAAACCAATCAGACCAAGAACTCTTCCCGAGGTTGCCAAAACTGCGAGAATTATTAGAAGGATATCATTCACTGGTCTTCACCTTAGCCTTGGTCAAATAACCATATAGAAGATCGAGATAATGGTCGAATTCAGGTTCTCTTGGGCTTCTAGGTCGTGGCATATTAATATCAATTTTTCCCACTACGGTCGCAGGAGAACCATTCAGAACTATTACTTTGTCGGAAAGTTCCACGACCTCTGTGAGGTTGTGCGATACCATAATTACTGATTTTAACTTTGTTTCTGTATTAAATAGAATACTGTAAATATCCTGCCTTAAGCCTTCGGCAGTAAGTTCGTCCAGATGAGCAAAGGGTTCGTCCATTAATAGAACCAAGGGATCTGCGGCCAAAGCTCTTGCAACGGCAACTCTCTGCCTCATACCTCCGCTCATCTCCTTTGGAAAAAGTTCCTCGAATCCTTGCAGTCCAACGATTTCAAGGGATTTCATTGCAGTACTCTTAACCTCTTCCTTGGACAATCTCTTGTTCTTCAATGAGAGCATTACATTTTCAAGGGCATTCATCCATGGAAATGTAACAATTGACTGGTGAACCATAGCCACAAGAGGGGTGGGTCTCAGTATGGGTTTTCCCTTCAAAAAAACCTGCCCTGCTTCAGGTTCTACAAAGCCTCCAAGTAATCTGAGGAGGGTGGATTTACCTACTCCCGATGGACCGACAATAGAAGTAAACTTGTCTGTGTCTATTGAAAAGTTAATATCGTGAAATACTTTGAAACCGTTTTCATACCTGAAATCGAGGCCCGAAACCTCAATCGTTGTTCCAGGAAACCACCTTTCTGCAGTATCTAGTTATTCTATATAGAATG
>JAJYDZ010000245.1 GCA_021790415.1 Thermoplasmata archaeon
TTTACTGAATCGGGTCTGTCATCGGGAACATCATGGTCAGTAACATTTAACGGTTCAAAACAGTCTTCCACAACAAGCACAATAACATTCACTGAACCCAATGGAACCTACTCATATACAGTATCATCAGTGGCAGGTTATACCGTCTCACCATCATCCGGTTCAATAGTGGTAAGTGGAAGCAATATTTCTAAAACCATAACTTATACTACGGTATCCTCCAGCCAAACTCCACTATCTGGAACTCCTAACATAGAAATATATGGCATAATAGGTGCGGTGGTTACCATTGCAGCTATAGGAGTTGCTTTTGCACTGATAAGGAAGAGAAACTAAACTCTTCCATCACATTTTCGTAACACTGATCGTATAGGAGCAAAGCCTATTTAACTGAACAAAGTGAATGCTTTCTATGCATTTGATTATATAATCAGAGACATACCTATCTTTTACCAATAGCTATGTGTTTTATTCACACTATATTAGTATTGAAATTTTAAGGAATTTCTCTTTATATAACGGCATACCGCATGTTAGAATTTAATAATAATGGTTCATGGCACTTTTGTATGGGTCATCATAGCGAGAATCGGACAAAAGCAAATTAAATTGCTAATTTTCCCTCACATTAATGATCTCACCATGAAAAATAAAAATATTCTCTTGGAACAACATATAACCCACTCAATAATAGAATTAGCGATTCATTAACAACATTAAAGTCCAAAGAACCAAATTTATTATAAGCTCAAATTGATCACATTTATAGTCATTGAAATTGAATTCAGTTGAATATTATGAAAATATATTGAATGCTATTAAACGTAATATCTTTTGAGACACATATAAAAAGGATTCAGACGAGGAATAAATTTTAAGGTATGGCTAAATATCATTTTAATGGGTGTTGTTAAAAAATATGGCATATAAATCTGAAAGCATCGCTAACATTTTAAAAAGGCTAAACACACAATACTTCTTGCCTGCAATTCAGAGGCAATTCGTTTGGAAACAAGAAAAAATAATTTCTCTGTTTGACTCTATGCTCCGTGGATATCCAATCAGTTCTTTCCTATTCTGGGAACTTGATGATAAGAATAAATCCACTTGGGATGCCTATAAATTTCTGGATAACGGATCCGATGCTGAAATTAGGAATGATCCAGCCAGTGCTGATGGCGTCCATAAAATGACATTGATTCTGGACGGGCAGCAAAGATTGACATCAATTCTGATAGGACTTAAAGGTACTTATGAAAAGAAACAGAAGTACAAAAGGTGGGATGATCCTGCTGCTTGGACGAAGCAGAGACTCTATTTTGAATTGTTAAAAGATCCGAACATAGAGGAAACCGGACTCTCTGAAACACATTATGGGTTGAAATTTTTCGATAGGCAACCTTCAAATTCCACTGAAGAGAGCTTGTTCAGAATTGGAAAAATTTTAGATTTCGACAATGAAGACAGGTTTTATGCTTTTCGTGATAAGGAAAAGGATAACCTACCTGACAGCATTACAAAAAAACAAATATCAATTTTTGAAAGGAATCTTGAAAGGCTTTACAGGGCTGTTTGGAAAGATGATGTAATTTCATACTATACCGAAGTGGATCAGGAGTATGATAGAGTTCTAGATATATTCGTCCGTGCAAACGAAGGGGGCACGAAGTTGAGCAAATCTGACCTCTTGCTTTCCATGATAACTGCGAGTTGGGATGAAATGAATGCTCGTGATGAGATTTATAATTTCGTTCGTCACTTGAATGAAGATCTCAGCGGACGGAACAATTTCGACAAAGATTTTGTAATGAAGTCCTGTTTAGTGCTATTAGATCTTCCTGTTGCGTACAAAGTGCAAAATTTTACACCAAAAAATCTGACCTTAATAAAAGAAAAGTGGAATTCAATAAAGACAGCAATAGAGAAGGGAGTGGAAGCCTCCAATTACTATGGAATTGACAGCGATAATTTGACTTCTACAAACGCTTTGATACCTGTCTGTTATTATTTATTCAAGAACCCTGAGGTTAAGCTTACAGGAGACAGCTCTTTCGATGTCAAAAACTCAAGAAATGTGAGGAATTGGCTAATAGCATCATTACTAAATGGGGTTTTTGGGGGCTCTTCTGATTCAATGCTCACCAATATCAGAAATGCATTGAAAAGCTATTCTGACGCCACTAATTTCCCAACTTTAGAAATAAGCAAAGTGATAGAGAAAGCTGGAAGGACTGCATCATTTGACGATAATGCCATCGCAGACTACCTGTCAAACCAATATAGCGGTCAACAAACATTTCTGGCACTTTCTGTCCTCTACAGGGATTATAACTGGGGAGCATTCAAATCGCATCAGGACCACATATTTCCTAGAAGCATCTTGAATAAAAAGAACCTATGGAAGTATGACCTGACTGATGACCAAATAAATAAGTGTATAGGGATGAAAGACAGTATAGCAAACCTTGAGCTTCTTTCAGCAGAAGAGAACGAAGAAAAGCATGCTAAAACACTAGATAAATGGCTCGCGACCCGCGATGAAGCTTTCAAAGCCAAGCACTTGATCCCCGATGACCCTAGATTATGGAAAATTGAGAAATTCCAAGAATTTGTTCAAGCAAGGGAGAAATTGATCAGAGAACGTCTGATGGCACTTTTCAAGGAGTAGATCACGTAAAGACTCCCGACATTTTTATTGAACTGAACCCGTATTGTTTTATAATATATATAGACTCAAATTCATGGACATTGTCATAATTTAGTTGATTTCTTCACAATTGATTGCACCACACCGAAAACATGTAAATATCATGGAAACATTGGTCAACATGCGACTGAGGAAGGCACCTTACAGTGAATTCAAAAGAATATCATCATCACTTGATGACTTCTCATCATTGGATGCTTCTTCTTCATTATATATTAACAGAATGCCGCATATGGAATTGGAACTTAAAGAAAATGATCTCATAAGTTTTATCAATCCAAAATGTCCACAGTGCGGTTCACATAATGTGGTGAAGAATTGTTCATGTTAAGGAACAATGGAAAACGGCATGGTATTCAGGATTCAGAGATATATCTGCACTAACTGCAGATATACATTTGTTGCAAGACCACCCAATTATGGTTATGGAAAACACTTTCCCAATGAGATCAAAGATAAGAGTGTGCCTCGATCGTGAATATTATCCTTGAAATTATTCAACGTATGTATAGGGAAGATATCATAATAGCAGGATTCCTTGATTTCATCAGAAAAAATAGAAGGAAAGTGTTTCTATATTTTAAGCCAAATGTGGAAAAGACCGCACACAAAGTACAACAGCATTTCTCCATACAGTCATGGCTCTTCAAACATCGGTTCAAGACAAAAGAGGGATTATTGAATAGATCATTCTGGTATCATAACTATTTATCAACTGGAATGTGACAATGTCCTCCCTACCTATCCTTTGGGTTTTGATGACGGAAAGTTGATATATACACATGTTATTAAAATCCATGCAATGGGCAAAAAGGACGAAGTTTCTGGTAATAGGTATTGTTCTACTTTTTGTGTCAGTATCCTTATCCGTTGCCGGAATTCATGCTAATACGGGCAGGAACTTTAACAATAGTTCAGTAATGAGCTTCTTTCCTGCAGTTGTTAATAGTAGAATTAATTCTTTTTCCATTAATTCAATTAGCACATACGAAGTGACATTTTCTGAATCCGGATTGCTGTCAAATAATGGTGTTGGTGTTGTTCCATGGTCAGTTACTATAGACGGGGAAACTTTATGGTCTACAACTCAAACAATAATATTCCACGTCCCAAACGGAACATATCATTACCAAGTTAGTAAGACAGCTAGTGCTGCGGGATACACCCCGAATCCTGAAAGTGGTAACATTACTGTAGATGGATATGACAAAGGAGTTTCAATAACTTATACAGAAAACGGCAACGCAAAGGGATTTGGTAATGGGAAATACAATGTTTCCGTTACGCTTAGCACAGATAATTTCATTACTAACGCAAATGGTATAACAGTCCTTATTCTTACTAACCAATATAATACATATTTAAAAGATATATCTTCAGGAATTACTACAATCTCTGGT
>JAJYDZ010000246.1 GCA_021790415.1 Thermoplasmata archaeon
ATTCACTGTATCCATTATTATTCTTCTCATTGCCGGATTGCTTTCATACAGTAGGGGAAACCCAAAGCATCATTCTGAAAATACGGAGGAAAAACAACAAACCATGACTACAACAGAATGATAAATCTTCCTTCAAACAATTATCTTAATTTAGTCAAGATAGAAAATCATAATCATAAACAACCATTACATCTGAATCTTTTTCAACAGCCCTTACCCGATTAATAATGGTTTTAGAGTTGGGCATGTTTTCTCCATAACATATGAATATTCCACTATTTGAATCTCCTATTTTTAAAATAATGGACTTGGAAAGTAATGGTTCAACCTCCCCTGTCTTTTTAGAGAATATTGCGAATATAACTGAATTATTCTTTGAAAAGTCAAGAAGAGGAAGCACCTTGATTAACTTGTTTCGTGTAAGATAATTATATCGCCTTTTAACCCTCATGGATGGAAGATTCAGAGCCTTGGAGATATCGGATAATTTTGACTTGGGCATTTTCCTTAATTGATCCACTATTAGGTGATCTATGGAATTGGAATTAACTGCATAATTTGTGTTTGTTGGGTTATAGGTCATAACTGGTTCACCCAATACTCTGGACATTTTATCAATCTTAGAACTTATCTCTTCAGCCGTTTTTCCTATTATGCCATATAGGGTTATTTTTTCTAGGCATTTAATTTTAATAAAATAATCAGGTTCTATTTCATCATCTGACTGAAAAGCTGCGAACGCCTTCAATTCTCCGTATAGAGCAGGATCCGCATAAACAATAAAATTTTTTATTACACCTTCTTCTGTCAGTTTTGTAATTCTATAATTCAGGGTTTGAGCCGATATTCCAATATTTCTAGCTATCAACCTCTGTGTCATCCTCCCGTCTTGAAGTAAATAATATAAGATCATCTGATCTATTTCGTCCATTATAATTCTAAGTGCAATCAGTTATTAAACTTTATAGATTTTATTATACTAAAGAATATTTGTTTAATTTGATATGCACATATCAAAAACCACATTTACACTTTTTGCTATCATAAGAATGATCAGAATGCCTATAAGTTTTTCAGAATATTCCAAAAACAGAATCAGGACAGAAACCACTGATAAAAATGTAGTCCAGGATATGAATCATTCACATTTTGATTTCATGAGGTCAATGGATGAAATAGGTTTAAAGGATTGTACTTATGGCAAGCTTCTTAACTGGGCCCTGGGTATTGCTGGGGAAAGCGGAGAATTAGTGGATGTTTTGAAGAAAATATTGTTTCATGGGCATCCGGTTAACCGTGATTCACTCATAGAAGAACTTGGTGATATTCTCTGGTACATTGATGCAATAGCCTCTTCAATAGGATCTTCGCTTGAAGAGATAGCCGAATTCAACGTTGAAAAATTGAAGAAACGCTATCCCGAGGGTTTTTCGTTTGAAAAAAGCATTAACCGGGACAAAAACAATGACTGAACAATTGTTTTTAACTTTGCTCAAAAAGATACAGTAAACATATCTTTTCTTGAGAAGAATCTAAATCCGTTTCCCTTATAAGAAATAGATAAGCAATAATTGTTCAGGTTGGTTACCTAAAAGATAATTAATGAAAAAAACATAATCCGTAGTTGAAATCTACTATAGATAATATTAAGAATCGTTTTTTGCAAGATCCTTCTGATCTAACGATTTCTGATAAATATGAGAATTCTGATAGTAAAATTTCAGAAATATCCTATAGTATGATATCTCACATGGGAAAAGTAAGGAATAACAATGAAGATTCCTGTACTGCGACTAAGGTTCATTTTTTCTTTGAAGGTAAGGAACAAACATTACTTGTATTTGGAGTAGCAGATGGCATGGGTGGTTTGGAATCTGGTGAAAAGGCAAGTTATACTGCCATCAATGAAGTTATATCATACATCAGTAACGACCTTGCACTTTCTGCAACCACGAAAAATAAAGAAGCTTTACTGGAATTTGCATTGAAAAGAGCAAATGATAAAATTATGGAAATAAATGAAAGCCTGGATGCAGACAAAATAATGGGAACAACCATGGTTATAGCGATGGTTCAAGATTCTATCTTATATTTTGCGCATTCTGGTGATTCAACTATATTCTCCTACATGGACAAAAAATTAACCCAGGCAAACCACACACACAGACTAAAAAACAGCAACGCTCTATTTTCATGCCTTGGACTTGGTAAGGACCTTAAAATTGAGACTGGCAGATTTAACATGTCAAAGAATAATGCTTTTCTCCTTTGTTCAGACGGGCTTACAGATATGGTTACCAATAGCCAGATTAAGAAAATAGTTTCTCCCAATTATGACAAACCAAAGAAAATAGTAGATGATTTATTGGCTGAAGCCCTAAAAAATGGGGGAATTGACAATATATCTATTATTTACGGGTACCATTCATAATACTGTCAAGAGCAATTATTTCATCCTCTTTAAGTTTAAAAGAATCGTATTTGCTATTTTCAATTACATGTTCTGGATTTGATGCTCTGGGTATGGGAAAAATGTTATCTCCTTTTGAGAGCAGCCAATTCAGTGCCACATGGACGGGCTTAGAACCCTTGTGATTGTCTGCAATCTTGCCTATGGGTGATTCCCCATTCACGCTTTTTGCTAATTTTCCATGAGCAAGTGGATAATAGGCAAGCATAGCTATTTTATTCTTTTTGCAATATTCCAACAATCCATTATTTTCCAATTCCCTGTCATAAATGTTATAACGCATCTGCGTGGAGGCTATTTCATATTTCTTCATCTTGGAAACAGCATCCTCTGTCCTGGCAAGGTTGAAATTGCTGATTCCAATATATCGTATCTTCCCCTCATCCACTAATTTTTCCATTTCCGTAAGAGTTTCCTTCACAGGAATAAAATGTGAAGGAAAATGAATCTGATAAAGATCAATGTAATCAGTCCCAAGATTTTTCAAACTCCTCAGGCATGCTTTTCTTATCTTATAGCTGCTTAGATGGTTGCTGAAAGCTTTTGTAGCAATAAAAACACTATCTCTTTCCCTGTCTTTAATAGCTTCCCTGACAACCTCTTCAGTTCCATACAATTCTGCAGTATCTATCAATGTAATTCCATGATCTAATCCAGATTTCAGTGCTTCGACGTTTGTCCTGTTTATTCCTTTCATGTGCAGTTTTCTTGAAATGATAAATGCTGGATCATAATATGTTCCCATCCCAATTGAAGAAATCTTGATTCCAGTTTTTCCAAATTCCCTGTATTCCATAACAAGGAAAACAGTTCAATAAATTAAATATTCTGTTTTTAGTTATTTAAATGTTGCAAATCCGGCAAAACAACATATTAAAGCACCGAATGTGAGAAAATATCCGAGACCCATTGAATAGGAAGCATTGGATGCATTTGAAAAGATACTGACCAAACCTTCATAAAATAAAACTAATGTGCCAATGGCCCCAAGACCACCAATAAAAAGAGAAGTCCTGCCACCACTCCTATATCCAAAAATAATCAGCAATGCTGAGGCTGCGGTTGCGAACAGCGTCAATAAGGAGGTTGAAAATGCAGCTACCATGTAATTTACAGTATCCGATGAGAAATTTGAGTTTGATGACCACCAGTAAGAAGTGCTTGCTGAATTTCCAAAATTAACAATTGTTCCCCAGTAATAAAATGACACGGTTCGGGAAAAGAATCCAAAACTCGAACTATAATGGGCATCCCTGACGCTAATAGATAAGATTGTGAAAAGAAGTGCAATGATGGAAAGTGAAATTGCAAGATTCTTGGAACCGGCTGACTTTGCCATATTAAAGGGATATTTTTCTTATATAAATATTTTTAATGTCATGTTTAAAATAACTGCAATGTCAATATGGGAGTATCAATGAAATTCCATATCAAAATCATGTTTCACAGGAAATTTTTTCAAATCCTGGAAAAACCCAAGCCTGTTCGACCATGGATCATTGAAATTGCACCATTTCACTGTTCCCGGAATTTCCTCAACTTTTGTCGCTTCAGCCTTAAGTTCCCTTATAATTCTGGCTCTTTCAGATTCAATATCGGATACCCCAAAACGCATCCTCCCAGATTGCGACTG
>JAJYDZ010000247.1 GCA_021790415.1 Thermoplasmata archaeon
GTCTGTAATTTCACTTTGCCTGACGGCATCTTCCAGGAACTTGATCGATGCTTTATGATCACCTTTAAAGAATTCAATAGCCCCCTTAATTCTTGAGATCTTTCCTATACTGCTGGAAACCTGATTGGAAAGCTGTGTTTTTTCCAAAATCTCAAGGGTATCAAGCGCCTCATCAACTTTACCTTCCTGCAGAAAAGTCTCCGCGAGAAATATTTCTGCATCGGATAAATTCATCTTACCTGTGTTGATTAAATCAACTTTAGTCAGTATTTCAGCAAGCTTTCCAAAATTCTTCCTCTTTTTCTGTTCCTCAATTATTATAGGAGCGCTTCCCTTGTTTGTCTCGTACCTCGGAACGCCGCCCTTCTCAACTCTGACTGAGGCGATTCCAAGAAACCTCAGCGATTCAAGTAACAAAAACATGGCATCAGGCTTAATCGTTTCCGTAAGATCTGGGCTTGCCCTGACCTGATCCTCAAAGATCTCGCGAAGAGATTCCAGGACTTGATCTGATGCCTTGTAGTCCATACCGGAAAGCCAATTGCTCTCTTTATAAAGATTTTGTCACTAATTATAAGGTTGCTGGATATGAAAGGTTTGTTTGCATTTCATTAATTTATTTGCGGCTTGGGTTCTGAAGCGTTGACAGTGGCAAACCTTGGAATGCTAAATGTTATCAGAAAGGATACAATAGAAGAAGCCCACACTATTTCCCAGAGATATTCAAATCCAAGCGAGTAAAAAAGTGTCAAAGGCAACGAAACCAGTGCAGCAACCACACCTACTATCTGTCGCTGTACACCTCCGAAGATTCCTCGGTTCTCCCTGCCTATCACTGCTACCTCGTATGACATTGCCCCGGTTATTGTTATAATACCCGGACTGGAAAACATTGCTGCTCCTAGAAACAGGTAATCGTTCTTCAAAAAAATTGCCAGAAGAATTAAACCATAAGTGACAACATCCAGCAACATAGTAAGCGTGATAAAACGCCTGCCAAGGTTACTCTTACTGTCTATGAATTTCTCGCTGAATCTTCCAAGAATAGAAGCAATAACATATGTGAGGAGAAGAATGCCAAATGTGTATTCCATGGGAATTCCCAAAATCAACCCGGAAGGCACATAAAAGAGGCTAAAACCAATTACTCCAATAGTCATCATTGCTTTGGAGCTTATTAGTGGAAACACGAATTTACGCCGCTCATTCAGGCTTCTTAACCCTTCAAAAAAACCTAGCTTCCTAACCTGGGCAGCAACGTTTTTCATGGCCTCCTTTTCTCTTGAATAAAGAACGAAGAATGCAAGGAAAGACATGAATATCAGTAAGAGGCCACTTCCCAGAAACACGTAAGAAATATCATAAGAAAGTGCACCCAGAATCAGGACCAGGTATGATATCGAGCTTCCGATGGTTTCTCCCGTTAAAATTCTAGCGTAATTCTTTCCAAGGATATTTGCCGCACTCGCCTTGGCTATAAAAGAGTTAAGTGATGCCCTGAAAAACCCTTCAGATATTATTAGGGTTGCAATTAACACGGGAATTAAAGCAATTATCAATAAATTCCTCGATACTTCCAGATAAAGCATGGCCAGGCTTATACCGTAGAGGAAGCTCCCAGTTATCATCAAGGTGAAAGAATGTCCTTTATCAATGGCTCTTCCCTGAAATATGGAAATCCCGATCAGCAGTGCCTGGCCAATTGTCAGGCCAATTCCTGCAAGATACACCGGTAAGTTTGCCCCTTCGAGGTAAATTATAATTGCAAATGAAAAAACAGTCATAGAAAGCGAGAAAATTGAGTTCAGTGCTGAAAGACTTGAGACAAATGGATTGATTTTTTGGACTCTTTCAACCACTTCAGGCACGATTCATTAAGAGTGATATGTATAAAATTCTTTCACCCTTTTCGGACATGATCGTCAAATACTGCCATTGCTGATCATCTCTATGAAGCGCAGGATATTATTTCTTTCATAGCCAATGGTGGACGGTTCCCCGTGACCCGGGTAAATTATCGTATCTGGCGGGAGCTTAAGATACCAGTTGAGACTTTTGAGCATATCAGTTGGATTCCCTCCCAGATCCATTCGTCCTATGTTGTTTCTGAAAAGGCAGTCCCCAGTGAACACTGATGAGCCTGCAATTATAGAGATGCTCCCGGGTGTGTGTCCCGGTGTGTTCTTCACATGGACTTCAGCCCTTCCAACGAGAATCGTCCTGTCCGTATCTATAAGAAATCCTGGTTTTGGTGGCTTGCCCACTAGACCTAACTGCTTACCAAGATGCCATGTTTCGTGCATAACTTTAAGGTCCTTGCGGTGCATTCCAAATGACGTACGAAGCTCGGAAGCAACGAGATCTGCCACAAGGAGATGATCGAAGTGCCCATGTGTTGCCAAAACACCCACAGGGGTGCCAGGCATAGTTTCAACGATCTCCATGATCGCATCAAAATCACCTCCCGCGTCTATGATTAGATACTCACCACCTGATGAGATGAAATAGCAGTTAGTCTGCAAGCCTCCTACAACAATGTGCTTCATTGAAAGTGAGCTACCGACCATTTCATCATATCAGTGTAACGTGTAATAAAAAGTTGACTTTCCCAGAATGACCTGAGCCAGAATTCAGATCCTGTTAGGAGTCAAATTACAACCAAAAACAATCACTATCATGGTCCCGCAATTATGTTACACACAGAAAAGCACACTGAATTTAATGCAGGTGCCGGGATTTGAACCCAGGTCGAAAGCTTGGAAGGCTTCCGTGCTAGACCAGTCTACACTACACCTGCTGTTTGCCCTCAATCATAAACATGTTAATATTTCTTGTTTGTGAATTTCTTTAAGCACTAAGAATCTGTACTTGTAACGAACTGAGGTATGATGTACCATGAACAGTTACATCGACATTGAAGACGTAGAGAGAGGGTACGACAGATTCATTGAAATAAGCATAGTTATTAAAGTAGTTAATTGTGACTGGCGATGCAGTAGAACCAGCGCTTGACACCGAAATATTCACATTGTTAATAGTTGTAATGTATGATACATAAATTCTCATAGACAATACACCGTTCTGCGTTATAGAGTAATGATAGATTCCATTTGATTGTGCAAGTGCTGACCACGATGATGTTTGAGGATTATAAACCTGAATTGAAGAGACCTGGGGGCCCCCCACAGAGCTTACCGGCGGATTTAAGGAAACAGTCCAGAATACAATCCATGTAAGGATAAACACCATGACAAGTATAAAGACCTGCGATCCTCTTTGTGGCATCTTAAGATGAAGTGCCTGTATAATCCTCTTAAATGATATTATGAACAGGAACATCAGCAGAAGACCGACATACCATATTCCTATCAAGAAAAGATAGCCGGAAAAAAGGCCAAGCGCTACTGCCAGGAGAAACATCACTATAGTGGATTTAGCTCGTTCCTTTTCGCTCTGAAGGAAATCCTTCTCTATAAATTCGGGTTCCACGAAGATTTCCTGATCTTTGTCCTTTGCCATCTAACCCGGGTTAATCAGTTGTTAATTAATGAAGTTATTGCGACTGAGGGGTTGCTTGCAAGCACAACACCCGAAGCCACAAGACCACCTACAGCACCGAGTTTCAGTGAAGTCAATATATCGTTATGTGTTTTGATGCCTGCTCCGACTATTAATTTGACTGCATTCTTTTCGCATGCCGTCGCAGCTTTTTCTATTATATCTGGTTTGGCAGTTGATACCGAAATCTTGCCTCCAATCAGTTCCGGTGGCTCGTAGGCAACCAAAGGCGCCCCTATTTCAGCAAACCTGGCGACTTCGTCAAGATCCTCTGCGCATACTATGACCTTAAAGTCCATGGCTCTTGCCTTCGACACCACCCTTTCGATCGTCTCGAAATTCAACCTGAATTCTGAATGATTTATCAAGGAACCTCTTATCCCAGAATCAATAAGCATCTCAATAGATATTTTTCCAGTAAATGCTCCGTATCCAATTGGATCAACATGCTGGGCATAGAATGATTTTGAAGGGAATTGGTTTGCGTTATGGAGATCATAAGCGCCTACAGCATGGTGGATTTCCCACCCCTTGAAAG
>JAJYDZ010000248.1 GCA_021790415.1 Thermoplasmata archaeon
CTAATTCTTCCCCATATTAGTTGACCAGAGTTGCTAAGGGCGTTAGACGTGGATTGCAACCATCCCATATCTGCAGCGCTTGCTCCTATGAAAACACCATATACGCCTACAAATGTTGCAGCGGCAGAAGCTCCTGCGGCAATAATAAAAGACCGCAGAGCCATAAGAACTTCGTTTCTCATTTAATCAGATTTTGCCATTATATTGACCTGGAAATTAAATTTTGCCACCGAAATTCCCATAATACTGCATTCTCAATCATTCAATTCACTATTTTGATCTTAGTTGAAAAGTCTCTGGAAAATGCTCAACATGGATGGAAAGTAGAATGTTCTTATTATGAAAGTATCGACGAGCAGAGAAATTACAAACGAAAGTCCAAGTTCTTCAAGAAATGAAATTGGAATGAAAGCCAGGGAACCTAATGAAATTGAAAGTATTAGACCCAGTGAAGTAACAACTTTACCAGAGCCGACCATACCCATTTTTACACCTTCATCGTGGCTCTTATCCCTTGTTTCTTCCCTAATCCTTGAAATAATAAATACCGTATAATCATTTCCCAAGGAGAAAAGGATTATAAAAAGAATTATGGGAATGAGGTATATCAATGCTTCATGTAATATGAAGTTAGAAATAATCCAGAGAATGAATGTACTCCATGAAACACTGAAAAACACCCCTGAGAGAGATATAATCGGATATCTTAGTCTTCTGAATGAAATAAGAAGTATGACAAATATAGTTGCAACTATTAGTATTTCTAACTCTGTATATGTTACAGCATTTTGCTCCTTTTCATCTATTACTGTTGAAGTTAACCCACCAACAATTAGCGTTTGATTGTCTCTTAAAGTTTTTACCAAATTTATTGCATTGGATGAATATGGATCATAGCTTGTAAAAACAGTGTAATACGCATATTTTCCATTGTCAATAATATACTGGGAATTGCTAGACGAAGTAATCATTGCACTTCCATTGGAATAAGGTCCGATTACTTCTGTAATTCCATGCATAGATAGGAGGGTTGGAAATAATGATTTCAAATCATTATTTCCATTTTGGTCTAGTATACCGTTTGAATAATATGAGGAGGTTGGAACTATAACAATTACTGGATATAACTGGCTTGCTCCGAAATTAGAATTTATGGAATTGAAGGCCTTCACAGAAGATAAAGAAGATGGTAAACCAGTTTCAAAGTTATATGTTGTAGGTACATTAAAGAAGAAATATCCAGCAGGTACTCCCAGAAGTATTATTACGAGCGCGACGAAGTACTTATTCCTAATTGAAAAATCACTTGTTTTATAAAACAAGGATTTTTTTCTATACTCCTTCTCGTATGGGACTTTTCCTCTCCTCATTATTAGATTCTTCCTGAAAATGAACATTATTGATGAAAGGAGGGTTGTCATAAGGAGAACTGTAAATATAATGGACATCATTAAAACGAGTCCCCATGATTCAAATTGAGGCAATAGGGAAAATGTTCCCAGTGTCGCAGCAACTGTTACACCACTAATGACTACAGCCTTTCCTGCCTTTGCAATAGCTATTTCCATTGCAACCTTATCATCTTTTCCCTCTCTTATTTCCTGTCTGTATCTTGCTATCATAAATACAAGATAATCTGTAGATATCCCTAATATTACAGCAGTGAGGGTATATGTAACAATATAGTCTACATGCCCTATTAAGAGACCAGTTATGAATATCGATGTATAACCTAGCAAAGTTGCAATACCCACAAAGAAAATAGATAAAATTGCAGCTCTATATGATACAAGAGTTATAAATACAGCAATAATCAGGAATACAAAAATTAGTCCAAATGCAGCTCCTGAGGATGAAGTAGCCTGAGCGGTCTGGTATGATATTGCACCGTTTCCAGTTAATTCTCCACTTGACCTAAAGTAAGTGTTAGAAATTGAATTTATCTCCTTATAATCAACTTCTGATGGTGAAGAGCCATTTTTATATTCAAAACCAGATTTAACATTAAACGTCAATGTTATTAAGAATATCTTATGATTTGGACTTACCAGCCCAGAAACCAAATAATTTGGTACGTTGAGCAAACCAAACTGTTCCACATAACCATAACCAGTATTGACAAAACTTACCGCTGAATATACAACCTGCCAAGTAAGAGAATATCCCATTTGATTAAGATAAGCGGACGTTGTAATGCTCAGGTTTTCAGGTATCCTGAAATTGGTAATATTTTCATCTTTAAGAATAAAACTAGTAAAAGGGAGATTTTTGAAGTAGCTGTTAGAGGAGGCTGAATAATTTATAGCGTTTAATATATTTGAAAGTGGTGCAATCTTGGATGAATATGAATTATTAAGATACATGCTGAAATTTTGTTCAAAGAGTGATCCGTTAAAGCCCGCTTCTATTTCGGATTGCCAAAGCAAGGATAGCGAAAATCCTGTATTACCCCAAACTGTAAAAAAATTACTAGGAAACTGAAATAGTTTCAGAGATGTATTGAATATACCATCATAATTGGCGTTTATAGTGGGTTTTAAAGAGGAATACGCACTGTTTATGAACTCTGCATATTGAGAAAATGGGGATGTTGATGAACTATAATTCAGAAGTCCAGCATTTGAAAGCTTTAATTGGAAAGCAAGCACATTTTCTGCCAATGTGGAATTATTGAAGGGGTTTCCCGTTACCACAACAGTTAAAGATTCGTTCTGAACGCTTACATTTTTCATTATATTTGCAGCTTCACTAGACTCAGTACTAGAACCGGAGGTGTTGGAATTTCTGTAATCAATATAATGTCCATAGTTCATGAAGGCAGGTATAGATAAAAGAAAAACCGCAATCCATATTAATGCAACCATTCTAGGATGATTAATAGGTATCCTTGATAATTTCACAATAGCTAAGAAATTTTAACCTATAAGTAATTTGTAAAAAAACTTTTAATTAAAAATTTCAAGAGATTAATGCTTTCTTGATAGATAGTGTAAACTTTATTTATTTCATAGAGTTAAGAAGCAATGGATCTGATTGATAAGAGGATTTTGTTCAGTCTACTAAAAGATGCACGGACACCTCAAAGACAAATTGCAAATAATATAGGGATTTCGGCCCAGACCCTTAACTATAGGATGGGAAAGATGATTGAAGAAGGGGTTATTAAAAATTTCATAGTTATGGAATCACCATATTTAACAGGAAAAGTTGAAGGGTTTGCCGCATTTGTATCAGAGCGGGAATTCAGTGGCAAATCAAGAACCAAAATTAAGTGTCTTGAAAAAATTACGCTTTATGGGTTTGAAGGTAAGAATGAAGCTGATGTAAATATCCAAATATCCAAGGCTGCTGAAGAACTTGGAAACCCAGTGATGAGATACTTTCCAAAGTTTATTTCCTATAATTCAAATTCAAAGGCAATTGACAGGGAAATTATTGATCAGCTAAGATTGAATCCCAGGGCAAATCTTTCTGATATTGCCAAGGAAATTAATGCTCCATTAATGAGAGTTAAATGGCGCTACAATATTATGAAGAAAAACAATCTTCTAAATGTTACAATTAAAGTGGACCTTTCAAAGACAGACATCGTTCTTTTTAGCATATTTTCGGGTAATAATGAAAATATAAGAAAAGCACTCATTGAAAGTACTATATTCTCTATTACAGACTCTAAATATGGGGTTTTTATATGTTTTTCGGAGAATATGGTTACTGCAAAAGATGTGATAAATAAGGTAAGAACTATGGAAGAATCCTCAGAGGTTATGGTAATTTACGATTACGATTTTTTTTCCGGATGAGACACAGTTATGTGAATATCATTACCTGATCTCATGAACGAACAAAAGCCTGCTACTAGAAGGATAAGTGCAGATGCTACAAAAGCATACCTTAATCCTCCCAAAAATGAAACATATTGGGAAGAATTCAGAGCTCCATCTCCTAGAAATATTTCATATGACACATATCTGGGAACAGTTAAGGATGCAACGGAAATTGTAATAACAAAACTAAGTAGAGTACCAATATTCGCAAGGGTTCTCTGCAAACCGGAAGTAGACCCAAAGGATTTTGTTTGCGCCGCTGCCATT
>JAJYDZ010000249.1 GCA_021790415.1 Thermoplasmata archaeon
TTCCTCGTTCCTTAGGAGCTTTTCGGTCCAGAATTCTGTATTTGTCGAGGGAATTTTTGAGAGTTTGCACCCATGGTGATGCCAGAAACAACCGTTCACAAATATAACGATTCTTTTGCCTATAATAATTATATCCGGTTTGCCTGGCAGGTCAGAATGAGTTCTATACCGAAATCCACTTTGGAATAGATGGTGTCTCACTTTCAATTCTAACCCAGTATCTCTTGATTTTATCCTGGACATATTCCAGCTTCTGTGATCATGATCTGACACGATCTTCCTTTCAAGACACATTCTTTTCCCGTTCAGGGAAAAGTAATGTTCTCAAAACTATAAATTGTTGCCCACAAAATTTTTTTTAAAATTTCAATGAATGAGACTTATATCTTAGTAAAAGATTTAATTAAATTCGATAGAAAATAATAAATTGATTATATCGTTGTTATTTATGAGCCGGGAATTCCCCGTCTTTAGGAAGTTCAGGATGGAGCTTAAGAGATATAATAAATACACCAAGAAAGAAGTGCATGACCAGCTAGACCCAGATTCGGCGTTTTATTATTATTGCGGAAAATGGGGCGTAAATGGGGTAATTAGATTTGGTTCGAATGCAGACCAGTTTGTGCTTTTCGCGACCCTTGGCAGTGACGCAGCCTACAATGGAATAGTACAGACCATTGACAAAGATGGGAGACTTAAGTGGAGTACACCACTTCGCCAAGGTGTGAATAATAGGAACATAAGAAGACTCCTAAAGTCTGGACGCCTAAACTCAGGGGTATATATATTCTGTAGGAGGAACACAGACTACAATGAAGCGAAAGAGAAAGATTTTATTTTTATAGGAATGGGGCAAGAACCTAAGATATTGGAAGAAACTGAAAATCCGAATGTCGTATCTTGGAAGATTCCCGACTTAGACTTAGATAACCTCAATATTAAACGCCTAATGGGCTAATCTGTGAATTTTTTCGACAATATATTAGAGTGAAATGGGGGCTTTCTCCCATAATCTCTCAATTATGAGGTAAGAAATGCCATAATTAAACACTAAGTATTTATTCTTTCGACAGAATTAACTTTCTAATTGCAAACAGAGAATGTTGAGAAACATAGTTGTAATTTTTGACCTATTACTTGTGCTTTGATTTTAGACAATTTTCAGTTGGCGTTTACACCCACAATAGTTTATGTTACAGGGAAAGTAAATAAATGGAGATGCGGCTATTGGTGGAAATCATAAGAGTCAGGATGAAATCTCTTGCTTCATTACGATGTGGGTTCGTTTAAGAACCATTAATATTGTAAAAATGAACACGAAGATAAAATAATAGATAAGCAGTGAAAGTGTGACATTTATATATTTGCTACTGGGTAGGAATAAGATTAGCAAAAGGCATATGATAATGAAAACCGACATTAGAACTGAAAATTGGATATTCGTATAAGTTTCTTTGAGCAACATTAGTTTCAGTTTGTCCTTTTTGGTTTCTTCTGACTTGCTATTTTCTCTTGAGACTATGGTGTAAACCAGAATCATTAAATTAAGTAACAGAGCAGCAAATACAGAAAACGCTGTTAAAATAGAATTAATCATAGAACCAGAAATTAGCCTATCAAACGAGACAAACATTATAGATAGCATTGCTGGAAAAAAGAGATTTACGAAGATGTCTATTTTGCTAAGGTTTCCACTAGAAAAATCGCGTAAAGTACTAAGTTCATCTCGCAATATATCTATTATGGAAAATTTTGAGGGCATTTAGTCCCTCGCCATTCACAATTCCTTCATTAGCTTTTTCTCGAGTTCTTTTAAATACTTATCCGATTCTCTTCGAACCGCCTCTGGGGGTGGGAACCCATTTTTTCCAGGTCGAGCATTCTTTGTGACATCAAGACCCGGCACAATAAGCTCCTTTTCCTCCTTGATAATGATTGTTTCGTCCCTACCATCGACCTTTACCTTGGCACTTATCTCGGCAACTTCAAACCAATCCCCAACGAGAACGCCATTCATTGATTGTTTCTTGCCAACAACGTCCTTGAGGTAGTCATTCATCTTCTTTCTTGCCCCGGTTTTGGGAAAAGTGTAGGTCAACTTCGCTCGTTCATCCTCTTTTTCGCCTTTGTAATAGAAATCTTCTACATTTCCAGGTAAGCCGGGCGATTTTAGAGTCACCTCACTAATCTTCCCCCGTGTCAGAGAGTCCATTACTTCTTCAGGTACCAATGGTCTCATCATCAACAGGTAGTCTGGGAACAGTTTCCTAAAATATTCTTCAAAATGTGACTCGAATAGCCCTTTAGCTCCTCTATTTCTAAACTTTTCGAATACAGCAACTCCTGTGAATCGGAGAGTGTTATTCATATCAGGAATCTTGAAAAGAAAATGAATTGGAAAAGAATCTGTCTCGTCTATTGTCCTATTGTGTGTGAGATTTTGATTGTTGACGTTTACTAACCCGTAAGATAAACCATATTCTCCTATTTTTACTGTACCAAAGATTGTTCTGCTGTTGGCCTCTGCGGTGAATCCATCGAACCCTATAGTTTTCTGATCGGCTTGTTTAACTTTAATCACATTCGGTGAACCTGGTGTCATTGGTTGGTAATCAGAGAGGTACTTGCTTAAAATCTGAAAGAAATCATTTTTCCCGTCGAATTTTTCAAGAGGCTTATAACCCTCTTCCCGGATTTTCTTGATTTTTATATCGTAACCAATGAGGATGACTTTTGGCAATTACTCGCTCTCCAAAGTCAGTTTAATTTTTTCAGGCTGTTTCTGGAATGCCGACTTCCGAACATACACAGTTGGTATAGGATCATCTTCTTTGGTTGCTACGAAGACATATGTATTCTTGGTGGCTTTATCGAACTTCAATGTCATCTCAACTTTAATCTTCTCACTTCAAGGGTCTGTTATTATCCCATGATAGCTACTGTTTCAAAGATATAAACTTTATTATACTCACATGACGATAATTTACTAGCTAAAGCATAATGTCATCTCTATAGTTTACCTCAACAATACCATTCAATGCAACAATTGGTAGATATATCGCATGTTTCAAAAAGAGGTTCTTCATTGAGAATAACCCTTCCAAAGAAAGTTCAGGCAATCCTAGGTGTCAATGAAGAAGACATTTCATGGTTTTATTAGGAAAATGGTAAGATTGCAATTGAAAAGGAAGGTTAATAATTCTGAAAAATCAGCAGGAAGCTCCTGCCAGAAGCAACTTGCAATTATTTTTTGGAAAAATGCGTGGCCTATCTGACCCAACGCTATATCGTTATGAACCTTTCTCCTCAGAAAAAAGAGCTTGTTTCTGATCTCTACAATGGGACACCTCACGACAGGAGATTGGAACGGTCATTAATTGTATTCGGGTATTTCATAAGTTCCTTTGCGCTTGTCATTTTGCAGTTCCTGAGGTGTTTGTTGAAGTATTTAATTAAAATGTGTTTGTGACCATCAATTGTATTCATAAACTTTAACCACCCGTTAAAATTCCTCATCTCGTTCAGATAAATAGATTATAAATTCAGGAATCATTACTTGCGGCAGAACCCATTTACCTAAATGCCATGGCGTCCTTGGCTCTCCATGAATTGACTCCCCCGAAAATTACCATATTTTGAGAATAGCCCCGGGCAGATTCGAACTGCCGTCGTCGGATCCAAAGTCCGAAATGCTTGGCCACTACACCACGGGGCTTTTAGTGCCAAGAAATTTATCCTGTCTATTTAACTTGTTGCGATGCGGGGAAACGTTTCCTCACATCAAACACAAAAAGTTGCTCATTGTTTCTGGTTCATATGCGGACGGTGTGGGAAGCACGTTTTCCGTACAGGTCCTGTATATTTATATATAGAAAGAAGTCCATTATAAGGGGAATAAAGAGCAGTAGGTATCCATCAGACCCAAAAAAATTAAAGAATCCATCACCAAACATTGCAATGGCTATTCCAATGGGATTAAATTTCCAGTTGGAAAAGATGCAAACAGGAAGAAGGGTCAGTATGAAAGGTAAGTCAGTATATTGCTGAATGCCTGATGAATCAGGC
>JAJYDZ010000250.1 GCA_021790415.1 Thermoplasmata archaeon
GGCGCCACCTTGTCCAAGTCTTAAATTAGATCTTATAATCTTAACTTTCTTACTTGATGCTAATGCAACTTCCGATGTGTTATCATTTCCATCAAAAACCACTATAATTTCAGAAACATTAATAAAGTTAGTATCCAAATCCATAATTGTCTGGCCTATTCTCTTCTCCTCGTTGTAGGCAGGAATTATGACGGAAAAACTCTTTTTAGGCAACTTATTGATTTGGTCATCCTTGATGATTTCCTGTTTGAGTGGCTGATTAAGCATTTATACCTCTGTTCATTTATATGATTTATAAAAACTTTAACTCCTAATTTCAATACGATCGTGATTCTAATTCATTCTATTCAGACCATTTGTGAACGTGAATAGGTATAGTACAATGTTGTATAACATAGGTTATACTGCATCATGCAATAGACGGTTTGCCTTTTTCAACAATCTTCGATGCGTCAAGAATTCCAAGTCCTTCACTTTTTTGATAATTGCACACATATCCCTTTGATGTAAGGTACTCTGGTAAAAATTGTAGTCCTTCATGATATTCTAACCTAATGTTGCTTATCTTAGCAAACACTTCATCTGATAAATTTTTTAGAACATCATACTCACACCCCTCGCAATCCATTTTCAATAATCCAACCTCTTCAACTTTATAGGTATCTATTATTTCTGCTAATGTCATACTTTTTATTTTTCTGACCTCATCAAATTGTATGCCTAAACTTCTAACAGCTTTTGTTGGTGAAATGGAGTTAGCATTGGGGTTGTCAGAAGATACTTGTAAATCTATAAACCCGGAATAGTGGGAGAGAGCTGCATTTAGGATTGTTATTGAGTTTTCTGCTCTGTTTATTTTTATATTTTCACTCGCTAATTCATAGGATTCAGACATAGGTTCTATTCCGATGACTTTACTCGCGCCGTTCTTCCAAAAAAATATGGAACTATCACCGTTTGATGCACCAACATCTATAACAACCTTGTTGCGGAAATCTACCAAATAAGTATTGTTTTCAAATATTTCAACAATATGCCCAAAATCGAATCCGGTCTGTGTCCTGCACAATATTTTTAGGTTTTCCTTTGACACCCGTACAATCTTCTCGTTGACGACTTCCACAGAATAACCTGATTCTATCAATCTTATAACATCATATGGATCTTTTACACTCTTGATAACTGATCCATTCCAGAGGCGAATATCAGAAGGTTTTTTCATAAGAACTGAGGTAAAGATAGATACCCAATTAATTACATAACTTCTTGTTGACAGTATAAACTTTACTTTGTTCACAAAGGTCATGATTGCGTGTATTATCAACAGTAGATTAAATTTGTGCATATTGAACAGATCCGGTTCTGTGATGGTGCAGGTCAGTTTGGGTCACAGACCTGATAATGTATAAATAATTCAGATTTATGAGCAAGATTGCATGGCTTCAATTGAAGAAATGAAGGGAAGTCGTCTTAAGTGTGCGATGGATGTCTCACCAACTGAGCTTTTTTTTAGTTTGACTGATTATCGAAACAACATATTCTTAAGTGAGAACTCAAAAGATATTTTGGAGTTCTTCAATGGGTTTGAAGATCGCGACCACTTAATTGAATGGATGAAAGAGAGACCAAAAGGTACTGCAACCGTCCATGAAGTTGAAGGCAACAAAAGCATCATTGTGGTGATACCAACAGCCGATTTTAACGGTAAATATGCCAAAGAGTGCAGGGAGAATATATTCAAAGGATTCCATATTATATTTGTGGAAAGCGGGGAATTTCCAGATCCGTATTTCAACTATGCACAAAACTGCAACTTAGGCATAAAGGTTGCAATGAAATATAATCCTAAATGGATAGTAATCTCGAATGACGATATGGAAGTAGCGGAACCTATAGAGAAGCTTAAGGAAGAACTGGATCGGATTAATGCCCCATCCGGATGGATAGTCTTAGCTAAGGGGAAAGGATTTCATTCTAAAACAATAAAGATAGGTTATAGGACTAAATTTATTCGTCTATTGAAATTTAGTAAAAAATATTCCAGGATATTGAATTTTGAAAAATCAATTGAGATAAAATATGGGCAACTACTTGGAATAGATGGCTATTACTCAATCCATACAATCTTTACCAAGTCCGTGTATAAAATTCATAACGTAGGCTCTTTTTTTATTTTCTCACCCAAAATACTGATGAAATATAAAGGAATATTATTCGATGAAACATATATAAATGGGTATGAGGATGTCGATTTTTCGATCAATGAATCAAGCAATAAAGTTATTTTTACAGATTATCGGATAAATGATATCGGTGGGGCCACCTTGGGCAGCTTGAATTCTATAAGGTCGATAAGAGATATTATTAATAAAATCTATATTACTTATAAGTTCGAAAAGGGTTTATTTAAAAATTTTGGTAAAAAACAATGAAAATTGCTATTATGGAAGAGTTCACGAGGATAGGTGGTGGCCAGAGATTTGCGGGTTTAATAGCAGGCATTCTGAGCGAAACAGGATATAAAATAACTTTGGTTACGGATTACACTCACAATTATATATCAGGATCATACGATGACATAAGGCCAACATCATTAAGGTTTACTGAAAATGATAACTTATTTAAAATTTTTTTGAGATCACAAGACCTAAAAAAACAGTTAGCATTCGCCAACTCGTATGATATTGTAATAAACAATCATCCTAATATTTTTTTATTCAAAGGAAACATAAATTCGCTCCACAGTATTTCCATAGTAGAACAAGCGCTGGATTACAATGGACGAATTACCCACCCCATAATGATGAAGTTGCTCAGGATTCTTTCGCTGTACAGCATCTATAACGGGGCTATTTTTTGGGCTCCCACCAAGTTCAACGCTGAAATTTCCAGAACGGTATTTCAGTATTTGGGAATACATGGTATAAAGTATTCTGTAATCCCAATCCCGATCTTTAACTCACCAGATGTAAGTTTTAACGAAAAGAAGAACCAGGTTCTTGTTTTTGGAAGGATTTCACCAGAGAAAGAACTTGAAAAGGCCTTTGAAATAGCTTCCAGCCTGAAAGTTAAATTCATTATCTCTGGTGCTGTGAATCCAGGGACTGAAAAATACTATGAAAATCTCAAAGCAAGATCTCCAAAAAATGTTGAAATAATTCCAAATCCATCTGAAGAAGCCAAAGAATTGTTATTTAGGGAATCGAAAGTTATTCTTCATCTCAGGAGAAGGGAAAATTTTCCCATTTCACTCTTAGAGGGTATATCATATGGATGCGTCCCTGTAGTTCCAAAATCAGGGGGTCCATGGTACGATATAGTTGAATATGGAAAGTATGGTGAAGGATTTGAAAACGAAAATCAAGCAATCACTGCAATCAAATTAGGGTTGAATTATAACGAGAATAAGGTCAAAGAGATACTTGGATCGAGAGAACGATTCTCCTTAGATAAATTTAAAAAAGAATATCTGCAGTTAGTCGAGCACTCATTTACCCATGGTCGATAAAATTATATTTTAAAGAGCACTTGGCTGCGCGTGAAGATTGGATTTCTAGGTTACGAGTATTTCGGTGAAAGGAAAAGTAACATCCCCTCAAGTACTCATGGGGGATTTGGGTATTTAACCAGACAAAAGGCAGAATATCTTGCCAAGATGGGTCACGAGGTCCATGCTTTCATTCCAGCGGCAAGTTATGATCGTTCTAGAAATTCAGACTACGATATCGAGATCAACCATGTTTTACTTCATTTTTATAGATCTTCCGACAAGCTTTCCGAGGGAAAGATTTCATCGGTAGTGGCAAAGTTCAGCCAGCACTGGAGATCCAACACTCATCTCAAAACTCTGTTATCGAAGTATCCCATGGATGTGTATCAAAGCGAAGAGCCAGGTCTATTCACCCTTCAGGCGATAAGAAAGTCACCTAAGCATATTGTTGTCTTCCAGGATCCATACGATCAACAAGATTTTAGCATTATGGATAGGGCCGAAATGGAATACCTCTCTATATTGGGGAAACAAAATTCCCGAGCCAGCGAGGAA
>JAJYDZ010000251.1 GCA_021790415.1 Thermoplasmata archaeon
ATGAAATTGCCAACTTCGGTTCTGATATAAATGATGACAATATAGGTCCGAAGATGACAGATGCAGGTTTGTATCCTCAGGTTGCCTCGGCGGTGGCAAAAGCAACATCAGACGAGGGTCTTGCCAGAAAATCAGGAAGCAAGAAGATGTTTTATGATATTGCGAAGGATATAATTGAAGAGAACAGAAAAATATTCAGAAAACTGATGGATGAAAAGCTCATAAGGAATTTACCGGGTGAACAATAATGAAGGATGAAAAAAAGATGAAAATTGAAGTAAGAGATGCGAAGAGCGAGGATCTTAAACCTTTTCTGGGTTTGATTGAGAGGATGAAGAGGCTTAATGGGGAATTTGACCCGTTATATACCATAGATGAGGACAAGAGAGTAGATGCAGAGAAATTTTACGGCAACTGTATTACCGATTCTCAAAATTATATTGTCATAGTAGCAGAATTCAACAAGAATATAGTGGGAATTTTAAAGGCAGAAATAAGAAAAAGGGTATATTACAATCCTGATAAAGAAGCAAGAATAATAGATTTGTACATTATGCCAGAATACAGAAGAAAAAAAGTTGGTGCAGCCTTACTTGACTATTTTTATTTAAAGTTAAATAAAATTGGTATTAGCATAGTAACAGCTGAATTTCCAGCCCTCAATTTGATTGCCCTAAACTTCTACAAGAAAATAGGATACAGAAATATTGGCTCAATATTTGGAACAACAATAGATTCGAAAAAGGTCAAGTGAGCAGCAGTTTAAATTTGATATGGGCAATGATTAAAGCTTATTGCCCAAATTATGCACCTTCTGCCAAATTATAGCGTTAAAATTTATAAATTATTTAAATTCAAAGATGCTCCTAAATTCTTGATTCTCACACTCAATCAAAGGAACCATTCCTTTTTTAATCTTTTAAATAGCGAAAGCTACAGAATATTGATTAATCAATCTAAACTAAGTTTATTGTGTATAATTATGTTTTGATCCCCGGCGCTTGGCTGGGGGGTTGGGTATGGAGAGATGTGGAACCGTATTTGGTGGAAAGTGGACACAAGGTTTTTCCAATTACCCTAACAGGTATGGGTGAGAGAGTCCATCTTCTATACCCTGAAATTGGAATGGATATCGCTATTGAAGATGTCCTGAATGTTATTAGATTCAATGATTTAGATAACATAGTGCTGGTAGGTCATAGTTTTGCAGGGAAAGTGGCAGCCACTGTTGCTGATAGAATACCAGAAAAAATAAGGATGGTTATATATCTTGACAGTTTCAGACCTAGTGAGACAAAGGAACCACAGGGATCATTTGCTGCGGACGAATTTGGAAAATTGCCTGAAGGAGCAATAACCATTCCGCTCTCAGAATCTATTTTACAAAATATTGCAAAAGATGTAGAAGGCCATAACAAACAATGGATTTTGAGTAAATGTACTCCATGGCCAGTTAAGCTCGCTACTGATACCATCAAACTATCCCAATCTCCAAACATTGTGAAAAATTCATACATTTTTTGCGACTTGTCCGGGGTCACTGAGAATGAAATCGCACAAGAAATTTCTCGGGGATACTTTGGCCATTTGTATGGGCCATATCGTCTTATGAAAACAGGTCATTATCCAATGATAACCAATCCACTGGAACTCGCAAATAATCTATTAGAGCTTCCAGAATGTTGATTTCATATCCTACCGGAAAAGAATTAATTATGAAAGTTGCATTGTTGTTCTATGGTTTCCAATAGAGTCTCTAGGGTTTCTAAATCAGAAACCGTTTCATTGAGCAATAAGGTACAGGAACTAAAATCTAAGGGCATGAAGATTTATAATTTTGGAATTGGTGAGCCAGATTTCACAACCCCTGAGATCATTATTGATTACGCCTTTGTAAAGGCTAAAGCCGGTTTTACCCACTATACCCCCTCTCTAGGGATCACAGAATTAAGAAATAAGATTGCCGTGGAATATTCCAAGCGATGCGCTAAGATTTCTTCCAACAATGTTCTCGTCACTCCAACAAAATTCTCAATAAACCTAGCTGTTATGGCTATTTGTGATGATGGCGACGAGATCCTTATTCCGGAGCCATATTATCTTTCTTATCCGGATATTTGTAAATTAAACGGAGTTAAACCAGTTAGTTTTCCCTCCAAAGAAGATTATTCCATCGATTTCAACAATCTTGAAAATCTCATAAACCCAAAGACAAAGGCCATATTGATCTCGAATCCTAGTAATCCCACAGGTAAAGTCTTATCGGAATCGGATATAAGAAAAATTCTTTCAATTTGTGTTAAACACGGCATATACTTCATATGTGACCAAATTTATGAAGATCTGATTTATGAAGGAAAGCTATTCTCTCCAATGATGGTAGATTCCTCTTTAAAAAATACAATAATCTTGTCTGGTTTTTCCAAAAGCTTTGCCATGACAGGTTGGAGAATTGGATTCATGATAGCTTCAGATGATGTAATAGAAGCAGCAGACACATTCCAGCAACAAACAATAACCTGTGCACCGTCAATATCACAGGAGGCAGCCATATTTGCCCTTGATCATTATGAGGAGTCACTGAAGATGAAAAAAGAATTCGAAAGAAGAAGGGGTATAGCAATACGGGAATTAAAGAAAATACCCAAAATAAGTCTTATTGAGCCTGAAGGTGCTTTTTATCTGTTCCCAAAATTCGATCTTCCTATGAATTCAAAAGAACTATGTATGGAACTATTGGAAAAGAAGGGCGTTTCCACAATTCCCGGGTCTGTTTTTGGTGAGCAGGGGGAAATGCATTTTAGATTATCTTATGCTGCATCCGAAGAAGATATCATTAACGGAATAGCAAAAATAGGAGAATATTTTAGTGAGTATCGTTGACGAATTCATCCACGATTATTGTTATATCAGTTCTAATCTCAGTACTCATAATGGTCATAATAGGATATTTTTATACCAGGTTTTATATGAACAAAGATCTCAATTTACTACGTAAAAATGTTGATGAACTCTATAATCGTTTAAATCAGCTTTCAAGCGATCAAAATATAAATGTCAGAAATGGGAAGTCCAATAAAGTTATTGCTGCTAATGAAGGTGCGAATAAAAGCCCATGGGAAACATTATCTGATGATGAGAAAAAAAAGATATCAGTTCATCAATCTATCCTGAGAAAGGTAGCGGATGATATGATCAGGTCCATCGTATCGCCTTGGCCAATTCAGAGTATGGCAAATACGATACCTGCTATGCCCAAAATTGCAGAAAGACCGCTATGGGAAGACCTTGTTAATAATCACGTTACAACCATTGATAAATCATTCGGGGAAAAATTTGACGAATATCAGAGGTTAATAATGGAATATGCCAGGGAACTCCCACTTCTTGCCAGAGAGATCCAACGTTATCTCACACTGAATCCATCTGGAATTGTAAATGAGTTTGAATCTAATTCAAAAGAAAGTCCTAAGGAGATAATATACAAAAGAGGCCTCCTTTTTACATTAATAAATTTTAGACTCGGCTATATTGATCGACCGGAAATAAAAACTGAGCAGAAACAGAAAAAGCTATCAAGAACAGGAATAGTTACGACTCTATATTTTGGTAACACTCCTGTCGCAATTATCCCGCAGAGTTTTTCCATAGAATTCAACTCCAGAATCAAAAATATCATTGAATCTCAGGAATCACAGGATAAGTATGAGCTTGAACTTGAGAAGGCAGTTCAATTGAAGGATAAGATAACTACTTTAAAGGAAGAGTGCACAGAATCCTTAACTGTCTTAATACAATCTGAAACCCTTTATGGGAGATGTAACTTAATATGAAGGAACTTTTCATTTTCCTTAACTATGTTCGCGCATAAAATTGCATATGTGCTTTTTAATTCAAATTGTGAAAAAGAGATAAACAGGATTAGTATTATGCATCAATGAGAGCCTTTGTTGTAGGTAGATTTCAACCTTTTCATAATGGCCATTTGCATGTTATTAAGGAAATTCTCC
>JAJYDZ010000252.1 GCA_021790415.1 Thermoplasmata archaeon
TAGTTGGGGAAGTAGGTCAGCTAGGATACTTGTTCGTATAGAAGGGGCATTTACTTCAAAGCTGTTCTCACTAGCAAATGCTGGCTTTAAAACTACTGTGAGGTATCCCTTCGGTGATTTCCTGTTTGATTCAAACAAAAAAAAGATTTTTCTCGCAGGTGGAGCAGGAGTTTCAGTATTTCTTAGTTATCTAGATTTTCTGAACAGTGTAAAGGCAAACAATATTGATTTGTTAATTGTTCATTCTACCAAAGAAATCTCGGAGCAGATCTCTAATATTTATAAAAGGGAAATCCCCAATGGAGTCAAGATAATACCAATTGTGACAAACTCTAGTTCACCTTCTCACAGTTTAAGGTTTGATATCAATCAGTTAAGAACTGTTGTACCTAATATGGAAAATAGAGAATTTTTTATATGTGGTCCAAAAGAATTCAATGATTACTGGGCAACCGAGTTATCTAAAATTGGTCTATCTTATAGAGTCGAACAGTGGGTAAAAAACGCCAGGGAGATGGATAGATGAAAGTAGTAATCTTGGCAGGAGGATTAGGAACAAGGTTGAGCGAAGAGACAGAAATTAGACCAAAGCCTATGGTTGAGATCGGAGGTAAGCCAATATTGTGGCACATAATGAAGATTTATTCTCATTATGGTTTCAATGATTTCATAATTTGTCTGGGGTACAAGGGATATGTAATAAAAGAGTATTTTCTCAATTATTTTCTACATCAGTCAGATGTAGAAGTGGATTTGCGTCAAAATACGCACAAAGTTATAAACAGTATTGCAGAACCTTGGAAAGTGACATTGGTTGACACTGGATTAGAAACGATGACAGGTGGTCGTCTAAAGCGAATAAAGAAATTTGTAGATAATGGAACCTTTCTTGCCACATATGGTGATGGGTTGTCAGATATTCACATAACTGATTTAGTGAACTTTCATTTAAAAAAGGGTAAATTAGCAACTATCACTGCGGTACAACCACCTGGTAGATTTGGTGCCCTCGAAATTTCAAATGATGGGGAAGTTAAAACATTTCTTGAAAAACCAAAAGGGGACGGTAATTGGATTAATGGTGGGTTCTTTGTTCTTGAGCCCGAAGTCCTTGATTATATCGAGTCAGAAAGTACTGTGTTTGAAAAAGAACCTCTTGAAAAACTAGCGAAAGGAGGTAAATTGGTTGCTTATAGACATACTGGTTTCTGGAAAGCCATGGACACTTTAAGAGACAAGAGGGAACTAGAAAACTTATTTATCAACGGGAATCCACCATGGGGGGTTTAGAATGAGTGATAAACTTATCTTGGTGACTGGTGGAACTGGTTTTATAGGAAGCCATTTAGTAGAAGACCTTATAAGGAGGGGTGAAAAGCCACTTATACTTACAAGATCTGTTACCAATTTCTCCCGTGTTGAAAAGTTAATGGGAAAATTAAAATCAATCAATTATGTTGATTTTCTGAATGGAAATGAAAACATAGAGATTGAAGGGGTCATTCACCTAGCAACATCTTATAAAAGGTTCCATGATTCAAACGATATTGAGAGTATGATTTCTGCTAATATCACCGTTCCATCACAAGTGCTCGAGAAGGCCATCTATTATGGCGCGAATTTTATTTTAAACACAAGCTCTTTTTTCCGTTACAGTTTAGGAGGAGATAGCATACTCAACGAAGATACGAAAACCAAGCCGTACAATTTTTATGCAGCATCCAAGGTAGCATTCGAAAAAATGCTCGATTTCTACAGCATGGAAAAAGGATTGAAGGCGCTTTCATTAGTATTATTTTCTCCGTATGGTCCAATGGATAACCCAAATAAATTAATACCCACTGTGATAAATAAATGCCTAAGCGGTCAAAAATTGTCGTTAACCAATGGCGAACAGAGATTGGATTTCACGTACATATCCGACATAGTGGATGCCTATGAGAAGGCGATATATTATCTGAGAAATTCAGTAAAAAACGAACACGAATTAATTAACGTTGGATCAGGGAAAAATTATAGTGTTAGGGAGATTGTTTCAGAAATAGAGGGGCTGATCGGGATAAACATATGCAAGTCATGGGACGGGATGTCAATTGATTCGTTTAACGTGATGTCGGATAACACAAAAGCTATGAAGAAAATAGGGTGGTCTCCAAGTTGGAATCTGATTTCAGGGCTAAATAAGACGATTCATTATTATATGGGTGTGAGTAATTGAAATTGCACAACACGTCTATTGGGAACTTATTCTTGATTGAGCAAAATTCATACCAAGATTCAAGGGGGCATTTCTTAAAATTTTTCAATCAAAAGGAATTTAAAGAGGCGAACTTAGTAACTGAATTCAAGGAAGTGTTTGTATCGGTATCTAAATTATACACTATCAGAGGTATGCATTTTCAACTTCCGCCTTATAATGAAGTCAAGATTGTCACGGTCTTGAAAGGAGTAATTTTGGATGTGGTACTTGATCTTCGCAAAGATTCTCCTACTTATCATAAGTTCGAAAAATTTAACCTATCAGGAGATGCGCCATTCTCTCTATATGTTGGAAAGGGGCTTGCACATGGCTTTCTTTCACTGGATGAAAATTCAATGATTTGCTACCTAACTTCTGAACTTTACAATGAAGAATGTAATTCAGGCATCCAATGGAATTCATTCGGATTTGATTGGAATGTTAAGGTGCCAATTATTTCACAACGTGATCGTGCATTGCCTTGTTTAAACGAATTCGAAAGCCCATTTTCTTTGGAATATTCTTACGGAGAAAGTTGATACATCATGTCTCAACTCTCAAAATTTTATAGGAACAAACGGGTTTTAATAACAGGTCACACTGGTTTCATTGGATCATGGCTTTCCAAATCCCTTTTAATGCTTGGTTCGCAAGTATGTGGTTATTCACTCCCTCCCTACACTAAGCCTAATTTGTTTGAAACGCTGAGAATATCTGATCAAATCAAAAATTACAATGGAGATATATTAGATAGAACAAATCTTCAATATGTGATTTCTAATTTCGAGCCTGAAATAGTATTTCACCTTGCAGCTCAACCAATAGTATTAGAAGCATATGAAAAACCATTTGATACATTCCACACTAATGTCATAGGAACTGTTAATTTATTGGATATTCTCAGGAAAACTAGTTCAGTCAAAGTAATTACGGTCATGACAAGTGACAAAGCTTATCGCAATAATGAGTGGATTTATCCATATAGGGAAATAGATCCTCTGGGTGGAATAGACCCCTATAGCGCTAGTAAATCATGTCAAGACATTGTTGTAAATTCTTTTCGAGAGAGTTATTTCTTAAATAAAGGAGTATCTGTTGCGTCAATTAGAGCTGGCAACATAATTGGAGGTGGGGATTGGTCACAACATAGAATAATGACAGACTTGGTTCTGGGTGTCATAGGAAATAGACCTGTAATGCTTCGAAATGCTCATTCAATTAGACCTTGGCAACATGTGTTGAGTCCTCTTTTTGGAATGTTGATGTTGACCAGTAGGATGTGGTCAGATATCAACTTCTCAGGGGATTGGAATTTTGGCCCTGATTGTTCTAAACAACATACAGTTAGGGAGTTCACCGAAAAGTTCATTGAATATTGGGGAAGTGGAAGTTACCAAGTTCTTGATAAAAGTAATTATAGAGAATCATCTATTCTTAATTTGGATTCCTCAAGATCTAGAAATTTGCTGCAATGGAAGCCCCTTACTTCATTTGAAGATGGATTAAGGGAAAGCGTAGAATGGTACAAGACATACTATTATAATCAAAAAATCATAATAAATTTAACCGAGTCTCAAATAAGTGCTTTTCTAAATTTGGAGTTCGAATCATAAGATGTATTTAAGATTGAGAGGTTGTGTTAATCAATGAATCACATTCTTGGAATATGTATTCCAACATATAATAGAGAAATTCTACTAATGAACAACTTACATTCTCTTATTCCACAATTTATGCAATTCAATCTCCCTATTTATAT
>JAJYDZ010000253.1 GCA_021790415.1 Thermoplasmata archaeon
TTAAACCTGATAAAACCAATTTTAGCATTTCTTTCAGGACAGTGTCTGATAGATTTCATATTATAGATAGTCCAGAGCAAAAATCAATCATTGTTAGGTATGGACATGGCGATCAATTGATTGAACAAATCAAGAAACACGGAATTGACAGGTTTATTCAACGAAAGGCACAACGTTTTATGGTAAATGTTTACACACATGACTTCAACGAATTGCTTAATAGGGGATCTGTAGAAGAAATCTCTCCTTCAATTTTTGCGCTAACATCTAACCTGGAATATAATGAAGATATTGGACTCCTAATTCAAGAAAATTTATATGAGCCGAGCCGGTACATAGTTTTGTAAAAGAGGATACTCATGCATGACTGGTGTCTTGAGATTTGGGGTGACTTTGCATGTTTCACGAGGCCTGAATTTAAGGTTGAAAGAGTAAGTTATGACGTTCCAACACCTTCCGCAGCTAGAGCAATTTTTGAGTCTATACTATGGAAACCGCAAATAAGATGGGAAATTACAAAAATTGAAGTACTTAACCCCATTAAATGGATATCTCTGAGAAGAAATGAAGTTTCAAAGACTATAAACCCTCCCTCACAGCAGGCACTCACTGGAATTTTGTCTGTTCCTGAAGGGATATATATAGAAGATTACCGACAGCAGCGAGGAGGATTAATTTTAAGAGATGTAAAATACAGGATTCATGGCTTTTTTACAATACTTAAAGAAGACGCTGATCGCACCGTTTTATCTTTACCTCAAAAAGGTTCGGACAAAAATATATCTGAATCAGTAAACCCTGTATATGATGAAGGAAAATATTCCTCCATGTTCGAAAGAAGAGCTAAGAACGGTCAGTGCTTCACTAGACCGTACTTAGGAACACGTGAATTTTCATGCTTTTTTAGACTTGTTAATGAAAATCTCGAACCGTCAAATCCTATAAACGAAACGCGTGATCTGGGTTTTATGCTTTATGATTTAGATTTCAAAACCGATCCTAAGAATCCAAGCCCAATTTTTTTTAGAGCTTTAATGAATAGAGGGATTATATTAACAGACAAAAAAGAGGTTGAACTCATTAAATGATTATTAAGGCGCTAACCGAATATTATGAGCGAAAGTCTTTGGATCAGGAGAGTGGGATATCTCCTGAAGGATTCGAAATGAAAGAGTTGCCTTTTCTCATAGTGATTGATAAAGAAGGAGAGTTCATGTATATCGAAGACACTAGAGAAAAGGCTGGAAACAGACTGGTTGGGAAGCAATTTTTAGTACCCCGTTCTGAGGTAAGAACTGGATCAAAAAGCTTTGAAAAAACATTCATACTTTGGGACCACATAGGATATGTTTTAGGCGTTTCTAGAAGCGAACTTCCTAAAGACAAGGAAAGAGCATCGCTTCAGCACAACACTTGGATGAACAAGCTAAAAGATTTATCTAAAGCCATTCCTGATGATACAGCAATCCATGCTATGATCAACTTCTATTCTAAAAAAAATGTTTCAAAAGTGTTGTCAACTGAACAATTCAAGGATATTGAAAAGATACCAGGTTGCAACGTATCATTTAGGTTGAACGATGATTTCGTGCCGGTTCCTTGCAGGGTTAGTATAAAAAAATACATTCTAAATCAACTATCATCCGAGAAGAATGAAGGCGAGGCCTATGGAACATGCATTATTACTGGGAAAAAAGGTCCGATTGCAAGGATACACGGGAAAACACCAATTAATAAAGAATCAAATTCTCTCATTGGATTTCAAAAAGGCAGCGGCTACGATTCATATGGCAAGGAACAAGGGTTCAACGCGCCTATTGTTAGGTCAACCGAGTTTGCATATGTAACTGCACTTAACTTGTTGTTAAAGTCTAAAGCTCAGCGCATCCATGTGGGCGATATGAGCACGGTTTTCTGGTCAAAGAAACCAAATGCTGCGGAAACGCGCTTCGAATCTTATTTTATGGAGCCTGAAAAGGATGATCCCGATACAGGAACAAGCATTGTCAAAGCTTTATTCATGTCCATACAATCAGGGGCCATACTTCGAAGCGAAGATAAAAACACTTGTTATGTTTTGGGTCTTGCTCCAAGCTCTGCCAGAATCTCAGTAAAGCTTTGGGAAGAAATGGATGTTTTAGAATTTTCAAAACGAATAGCTAATTATTTCGAGGATTTCACAATCATTAGAGAACCTAACCAACCGGAATATTACTCCATTAAGAGAATTTTACAAAGCATTTCACCTGAGGAAAAGGTAGAAAACATCAGAACAGCGATTGCTGGAGACATGATGAGATCTATTCTGTCCGGAACACCATATCCGCGTCTCCTCTTGCAAAGTGCTCTAAACAGGATCCAGGCAGACGTCAAATATAGAGTTACTAGAATTCGGGCTGCCTCCATAAAAGCATATTTAAATAGGTATTACAGATTTTACCCTAATAGTAAAGTTAGGGTGTTATGTTTGAGTTTAGATAAGGATCAAACCTCTATTGGGTATCAACTTGGACGATTGTTTGCTGTGCTGGAAAGGATACAAGAGGCCTCAAGTAATGACCTTAATACAACGATCAGGGATAGATATTATGGCGCTGCTTGTATATCCCCAGTCGTTGTTTTCCCTACTCTTCTGCGCCTGAAGAATCATCACTTAAGCAAAATAACTAAACCTGGGACAATTATATTTTTCGAAAGCCTTCTCGGTGAAATAATGGACAAGATAAACGACCTTCCAGATAACCTTTCAATTCACGAGCAAGGTTTTTTTGCAGTAGGGTATTATCATCAACGCCAGGATTTCTACAAGAAAGCTAGTAATGAAGAAAACGCAGACGTATCAGAAAAGGTGAATGATTACGAAGAAGGAGTGATATGAAATGAATAATGAAGAACCGATTGAAAACAGGTACGATTTTTTGATTTTGTTTGACGTAAAGGATGGAAACCCAAACGGAGATCCAGACGCTGGTAATTTGCCGAGGCTTGATGCCGAAACTGGAAATGGGTTGATTACAGACGTCAGCATTAAAAGAAAAATAAGGAATTTCGTGCAAGTTAAAAAGAACAATGAACCGCCGTTCAGAATATTCATACAAGAAAAAGCTATTTTAAATAATACAATAAAGGAAAGTTTTAAAGCAATAGGTCTAAACGTCGATGATCAAAAGGACCTGAAGGATAAAATAAACCAACAAGATCGTGACTTGGCTAAGAAATTCCTATGTCAAAATTTCTATGACATAAGGACGTTTGGTGCCGTCCTCTCCGTTGGTCTAAATGCCGGTCAAGTAAGAGGTCCAGTCCAGTTCACATTTGCTCGCTCTGTTGATCCCATTGTTTCGCTTGAACATAGCATTACGCGGATAGCAGTCACGACTGAAAAAGAGTCACTTGAACAGAAGGGCGAGAATAGAACAATGGGCAGAAAATTTACAGTTCCATACGGGTTGTACAGGGCATATGGTTTTGTATCTGCACCTCTTGCAAAACAAACAGGATTCTCTGCAACAGATTTGGAATTGCTCTGGGATTCACTGGAGAACATGTTCGATCTAGACCGATCAGCTTCAAGAGGAATGATGTCTACTAGAAAACTAGTAATCTTTAAGCACTCCACAAAGTTGGGAGATCTTTCGGCTCAAAGCCTATTCGACTCAGTTTCTGTAAAAAAGCTCAACCAAGAAAAACCAGCTAGAGATTTCACCGATTATACCGTTTCTATAAACAGAGCTATGATACCAGATAGCATTACAATAATTGAACGAGTATAAGATGAACATCAGTAGTGCTGATGAGAACTTTCTGCAATTATCTGGAATTCAGCATATTGCCTTTTGTGAAAGGCAATGGGCGTTAATTCATCTTGAACAGCAATGGAGAGAAAATTTGCTAACCGTGGAGGGGCATCTGGTGCATGAGAAAGCGGACAATCCTTTTGCTAATGATACGCGGAAGGAAGTAAGAATAATTCGAGGTCTTCAA
>JAJYDZ010000254.1 GCA_021790415.1 Thermoplasmata archaeon
CTCCCTTTTTCGTAAACCTGGGACCGTGGGGTAGCCTGGTATCCTACCAGCTTGGGGTGTTGGTAACCTGAGTTCAAATCTCAGCGGTCCCATCAAGTGCACGGGGATATAGATAAGACCAAAAGAAGTTGTGATTTTCGCAATCAACCCATTGTATGATAAGAATCTAAAATAAGATCATTTCTTGAATTTACTAAAATAACCTTCAATTACATTCACCTCTTTTTGGCTTAAATTGTAGCTTTTGTATATCTGAGAATCAATCTTATCTTCGATTTTATTTATTTTCATTAGAATATTATCTTCACAGTCGATACCTTTGGGATTCGATATAGATTTCTTAAGCTTAACGAGTTCCTGCACGTGGGTTGATATTTCTATTTTTTGTTGTTCATTACATTTCGGTATTGGCAAAATTCTCAATTGTGGGGCTTGGAATTGAAAATACCCTCCCCTCATTTTTAAAGCTGCGAAGAGGCCATTGTAAACAAAGGTAGTCAGTTTCGAATTTAAGACTCCTGTAAGAAATGTAAGCGGATAATCTCTTGATGGATTATGTACACAATTAGTATTGAGAGATGCGAATTCTCCAATTTCATCCAAAAAAGCCTCTAGGCGTAAAGCAAGTTTTGAAATTATGATTTTTGGATTTTTATAAAGGAGTTTCCGATTCTCTGTGATACCTTTCACTTCTAATTTTGGATGAAGATAAGGCTCTCCTTTATTGATCATCGTTTGAATTCCATATTTGCTTATGTATCTGTCAATAGTTCCCGTATTTACGATGGAAATACCGGGTCCATTCTCTGAAATAAGTGATGAGAAGTCATCTGCTTCTTTGGCAGTTGTTGTTGCTTGAACACTTGCTATGCTTGAGAGAGTCATGCTTTTTTTGAAGATTTTAGCAAGAATTTTATATTCCCCGGATAGGAGAGGACCCCAAATATTCTCAGGAAATTCTTTCAAAAGAGTTGCTGGATATTCTTCTTCTGCTAAATTCATGTAATCGTGTTCAAAGGGTCGCTCTAGTTTTACTTTGTAGTCATTATCGTCCTTAATGGCTGTAAATATTGTAACTATCGGATAAACAGCTGGATCATTGAATACATTTTCGGCAGATAAATCCAATACTCTCAACAGGTGGCTATTCGAACTTGCCCAGGACCTAAAGGCTATTCCGTAAGGGGATGAAAAGAATTTGTTTGGTGTTATAAATGATACGAAACCACTTGGTTTGCACAACTTAATAGCCCTTTCGATGAATAGGACATATATATCATATGCTCCTCTCGCAGATTCATAATTCTCCTTCCAGACCTCCTTTACATTATTTCCTAAGGACTTTGTCAGTTGGATTGCGTTTATGTATGGGGGGTTTCCGATAACAATATCGAAGCCGCCCTCCTTCATTATATCTTGAAATTCTTCTTCCCATTGGAAAGCCTTGTCGCTAAATTCAGAGTTTTCTATCGTACTGTTTCCAATTTTTATATTGCTCTGTAGCAATGGTAATCTATGCTTCCTTTCTGATATCTGTAATAATAAATTCAACTGAGCTATTTCTACAGCTTTAGGATCAAGGTCTACGCCAAAAATGTTATTCTTGAGAATTTCAACCTTCATGCTGTAGAAACTTTCCCCTTCGTCAAACTTCAATGTCTCTTGAGTTCCATATTGCTGTTTCCAGTAATTTTCTAATTCCTTGTATGATCTAATCAGGAAACTACCAGAACCGCAAGCCGGATCAAGTATTCTCACCTTACGGATTTCCTCAGGTTTATGAGTTTTGATATATTCACCAACTGTATTCTTTACGATGTAATCAACTATGTAGGATGGTGTATAGTAGATGCCCTGTTCTTTCCTATGAACCTTGGATTCCTCTAACTTAGCCCTCTTAGGTGTTGATTTGAGTATATTGCCCAGATACTGCTCATATATGTTTCCCAGAACATCTGAGTCTATAATTGAAAAATCATATCTGTACGAATTATCCTTAGAATGATTGAGTCCTTCTATAACCTCTTGCAAGGGTTCGTTATCTATGTATAGGTCATCACATAAATGGTGAGCAAAAAGCTTGCTGTTGTACTTATCATCATATTCTTTGTATATTCCAGAGATTTCTTTTACAAGATGACCTTTACCATTCCATTGTCTAACAACTGATTGTATCCTATTCCCTTCTAAACCCCTGTCCTCAGCATTTCTTATGAAAATCAAGCGGTCAAGAATTCGCTGTACAGATTCGTCTATGTCATCCTGAGTAAGATGCTTGTCCTGATTATTTCTAACAATATCTTTTGAAAGAACCTCTCTAAAATGAATCATATCTTGTAAAAGTTGTTTGTCTATGCGATATTTTAACTGCTTTTTGAAGTTATCTCTAGCGAATAAGTCCAATTCATTTTTCTCAAATGATTCCTTAGATAGCATTTTAAAATATGGGTTCGTTAGGAAATCAATTGGGTGAAAAACAAACAATATGTTGTTCCCATAATTTGAATCTTTCCAGTCAGCATTATAAATGGCAATGGTTTCAAAATTACACAGTATTGCCCAAGAACAAGATTTCATCCACGCATAGTTAATAGCCTGTTTTACATAGTCAGAATTTCCTTGAATATTCTCTTCTTTTAACGATTTGGCTTCAAGGAAAAACTTTGGGATTCCATTAATCCTGAAACTGTAATCGCTTCTTTTACCAGCTATATTTTCTTCCCTGCTTACTGAGTCGTTTCTGTTAAGGTTATTTTCTATATTCCAGCCAAGAGCTCTGAACAACGGACTAATAAAGTCCTCCTTGGTATCTGCTTCACCCATTCTCTTGATTTTACCAGACTTTTTACTTAGCTCATATTTGGATATGAGATTAACGATACTTTCAAAATCAATACCGCAATCATTAATTGAGTTTGCATCTTTCTTGTTCATTGATAAAACACCGGCTTTCCGACTATAACACTTATGATATTCTGACAATCTTGTAAAAACTTCAACCATTCAATGATGTCAGATTGTTTTTTAATAATCTCTGGTTTTGAGTGCATAACTTCATTTCTCTTATCTTTTAGAGACTCGATTTTGGAATCTTCAAGATTTATTAGTTGTTCAAATTCTTTCACTCTGTTGGCGTCTAGTTCAGATTTTATGAGTTCTCTGAACAAAATCACTTCCTCATCAAAGTAAAGTTCATCAAACATGTCAGTTTCGATCCGTAAACTCTTCTTAACTTGAAAGTGATTCTTAGCTCTCCTAACATTGATATTCAAGCCGAGATGTTTATTTATATCATTAAGGAATTTTTCTCCGTAATCCAAGTTAGAAGGATTTTTTGACCTAGCAAAATTTCGTATAGATATTTCACAATATATAATTTGAGCGCAAATACTTAAGAATACCAATTGATTGTTTAGGTCTGAGTAATGAACTACATGAGTAATATCGTTTACACTAATGACAAAATAGAAATCCCTTCTCGAAAGATAGCTAAGGGTTTCAAGAATACCGGTAAATTCAGATATAATTTCTTGTGGATCAATTTTCTTTTCTGAATCTAACTTGGAATCGTAATAAGTGGTAATTTTTCCCTTCACTTTTATAGGAATTCTATCAAAATCCATTTTTGATATAATGCTCCTAGCCACAGTAGTATCCTTAGCAGTCTCTAATGCATTAGAAATATCCTTTACTTGGAACGCTTCATTTAATCTATACAACACATAATCAACTGATATATGATTATTCATTCAATCTTCACCTTTGTTTTATTATACACCCTTATGGTCTTCCTATCTTTAACCTTCTTTTGCTGATACCATAATGTAGACTTGTTTATCTTTAACCCTTTTCGTTTTTCAGGATCAATAGACATAATCTGGTTCTGCACATCTATAGTATCATTCCTTAAGATTTCAATATCAGGTATTTTGAATTCTAATGTTTTTGCCTTTCCTGAAATGTATCT
>JAJYDZ010000255.1 GCA_021790415.1 Thermoplasmata archaeon
TGCACTCAGCCGCAAGCATGGCGATCTTCCCTGCAGGGTCACTGATCCTGGTCAGATCGTTTATGGCGATGGAATAGCGGTCAACGAAGCCATTATCCTCAGCAACCCGGTAAAGGATGTATCCTGATGACTCGAGGATCTTCCTCACCGGGGTGCGGTTCTTCGGAGCCTTTATGATCCTCTGACCATCTATCTCGGTCTCAATGCCCATATATCTGGATTCCTGCTTTACCTTTCCCTGATCCCGGTAAGACCTGATTTCATACAGGTAGGTCCTGCCATTCTTAACCATCCTCCGAATATAGGTCAATGTAGTGACAATCGAACTACAACATAAATAAATCTTTGCTCATTAAATTCCAGAAAATACTGCATCAAACAAGGAATGTAGTGTTAAGAAAGGGCGAAGTCAGGTTCATTAGTGATAAAAATTATTTAATAGTTATTTATTCAAAAAACTCTACACCTCAGAAATCGATGAAGCCGAGGACTCACCAATTTAGGTTTTCTTTCTTCACAACTAAGTTGTAATTCCAGACAAGTCTTTAGCGTGGGTCAGTCAATAATACATTTCATCCAGGTCTTGGCAATGTTATTCCAACTATAATTTTGCTCTATATATTGGTGTATCTCATCTTTTTTAGAGGAGCTCAAACGGAAACCCTTTAGTCTAACCAGTTCTTTGGCAATGTTACTTGCATTATTATCTATATATTCCAGCGCACCAAGCGCTTTCAGATCATCAAAATAACCGTTAAGATTACTAGAAACTAACGCATAAGCACCAGAAGAAATTGCTTCTAACACTACTGTTCCATAAGGTTCACCGTGTGTTGGAAAGAGAAATATATCAGTATTTGAGTAGTAATAACTCACCCGATCATTCGGAACGTAGCCAACAAATTTTATGTTTTTATACCTATCTTTTTTAATCTTATGGTCTAATGAGCCGATACCCACGATCGTTATTTCTAACCACTCATCGGTTTTAAGATATTCGGCAGCTTCCAAAATTTCCAAGATACCTTTTCCTTCCTCAAGTCGTCCTACATATAGAACCCTAGTCTTACTTTCGTTTTCATGTTTCACATTAAATTCGGGTATAAACAACTTTGAATTTATTCCATTGGGAACTATAAAATAACTGTTGCTAGGATAATCAAATTTATTCATTTGACTAGATGTTAAGTAATGAATTTTATCTGCATTGGACATCATTATTCTTTTAAGGATTGGCAAAGTTGGCAAATCACATTCTCCAGAAATTATATACATTTTATGCCGTCTCTTTAATAAAAACCATGTCCACGCTTCGCTATAACTCAAAAATATTATTTTGTCTACTCTGCTCAAAATTTTATTTATTTTTCCAAAGTTCAGAATAAAATATAAAAAGTTCTTAATAAATTCACCAAAGAATTTCGTTTTTCCGCTCTTGTTTAATAGAGATATTATGAATCCTGAATTGAGTGGAGACCTTAGTTCTTCAATATCTATTCCTTCGTGCATGCCGGGTGAAAAACGTTCACCAGAAATATGACTGTCCATATAATCTGTTTGGACTATACTTACATAAGAGGCTAAATTCTCTTTAACAAACTCACTGGCAAGTGCTTTTGCAATGATTTCTGTGCCTGCACCTACACCCAAATTTGTAAAAAGCACTAGTGCCACTTTTGGTTTATTTGCGCTCATTATAGTAGAGAATAATAATAATAATTAAAATTATTCTCATTAAAGACTCTGGAACATAAGTAGCCCTATCCGTTCACAAGCATCAGGTTGTGAAGCAGTTTAACGGGAAAGATCAGGGCATTCTTTGTAATAGGTAAATTTAAATGCCAATCAGGTAAAGATCCACATTTATATAATCATGCAGAAAATCAATCTATTCAATAGTTTCAGACATGTATACTTAGTTTTACTGGTAATTCTGGGCACTACCTCCATACCGCAATTTGTAGGTTGCTACAGACTATAAGCAAGATTTCAAGAGCCATCTTTGAAGCAAGATCGAATAGAATTATCTCTTCAGACAGGATTATCTCAAAATGATATCATTACTTTACCCTTCACCGAAGGTAAAAAGCGGTTACGTAAATTACTCTCTTCGCCTCATAAAAGGACTTAGGGAAATTTTCGGGCCCATACAAGAGATACCCATTCGCAAGTTAGAGGTAGGATTTATCGGAAAACCCATCCTTGGCAATATCAGTCAATCTTTTTTTGCCAAGCTCTCCCTTGTGCATGGGAATATTGTTCATTCACTTACTCCAAATGTTATCAATTCCAAGACCAATATCGTAACAGTTCATGATATAATTGCATTCAAAAATCCACAAAAATACGCACCAAGTTTCTATAGAAAATTAGGGTATAATAACTTGATAAAGAGCATAAAAAATGTAGGTAATTATATAGTTTTCACAGAACAGGCAAAATCAGAGCTATCCACTCTTCTTGAAATTGAAAATGACAGGATTTACGTGGTTACACAGTCTATTGATCACAGTGTATTTTTCAGGGAACTAAGTAAAAACATAAAACCAACAGACAAAAAATTAATCATCACAGTAGGAGACTTAAATCCCAGGAAAAGATATGATATATTGTTTCACGCTTTGGGAGGATTAGAGGATTTTGAGGTTGTCCATATTGGACCAGTCAATGGATGGTATGAGAGAAAGAGAGAACTCGAAAGAATCGTCTCATCTTACAACAATATTAACATGATAGGAGAAGTGAATGATGCTATACTCCGACAATATATGTCTTCTGCAGATCTTCTTGTTCAGCTTTCCGAGGGGGAAGGCTTTGGTTTAACTCCCATTGAAGCAATAGCATGCGGTACGAATGTTCTTGTTAGTGATTTACCAATATTCCATGAAACTCTTGACCGTTATGCTACCTATTCAAATTTTAGTCCAAAGGAAGTCCGTGAAAAGGTTGAAGAGGCTTTGAAGTTGTTACACACACCAGAGGAATTAATCAATTATTCAAAGAAATTTGCTATCGAGAGAATGGCAAGGTCAACTTTAGAAGTTTATAAAAAGATATCCACAGATTTTTAATCACACTGATCTCTTTTAGGTATGAACCTAATAAAAAGGACAAGGCACGAAAACACTTTCAGTCCGTGTTGGTTCGCTCCTTTGAAGAATAGCTAACAAAATGCACTTACCTAAGGGAAAAAATGAATAATGACTAAAAAGGAATGAGCATAACCATTTTCATGTTCGATCTATTCGTTACGTCAAGGTTTAAGGTGTGTAACCTTGAAAATTTGAGGTGCCAGATAGAAAAATCCGGAAAATGATAGTAACAAGTCAGGATTCGAGGATTTGAAAAATTTGTTATATTCTTTAGAACTGACGCTATGAAAGTGTAGAACTGGGGTGTTAAATCTGAAGCAACTCTACTCAAACGGTGATATGATATTCAGAATGGAAATACTCAAGAATACTTTCGTAGACGCTTTGTGTAATCTGGTCAAATTAGATTATTATAAATATCTGCGAACAGAGAAATTCTAAGAATGAAATTACACGATACAGCATTATAGATCATATCAAATCCACATTTTCAATAACGTGGAACGACATACATCTCGAAACACTAGAGAAATTCAGGATAAGAAAATTGGGGAATAAAATAAAATTAATGTCATAGATATCCAAAAACCCCCTAAAAATGCCTAAATAATTACTTCTCTTTAACAAAATGATGCGAAGAAAGGTTGCAATATATCGTGTGCCTCGCTTTGAAAAAGGTTTAGCGCCACATTCTTTTCACAATGAAAAGTAAAGTTTCTGGGCTTAAACGGAAGAATTATTACCGGCAGGTGCTTCTTGGTTCCGTCCATGATTTCTTTCTGCGTAACAACATATAACACTGAAGAAACCATTGAGGAATTTAGAAAGTCATTTGATGGTCTTAGTTTTCCTTATGAGATAATAATTGTA
>JAJYDZ010000256.1:0-2687 GCA_021790415.1 Thermoplasmata archaeon
CTAAGATCAGCCCTGTCTCGATTTCTTTCAAGATAGCTCTGCCAGCCCTTTTTGTCTGGTGGCAAGTTGTATATCGGAGATAGGGCCTTTTCTAATTCATTTTCCAAGTACTTGACAATCTGGGAATCTACTAAAGGTTGTTTTGTTACTTCATAAAGTGCCTGCAGGTCAAAAAAGAGTCTTTCCATTTTCAAGTCTTTTTCAAAAATAGAAATTTCACGGATATTGACTGTCTTAAGACCATTTTCAATGGCAGAAGTTGGAAAAAAGTCGATCGAAATGTCAATCTTGGAATGTCTCTTAACAGGGAGCTTGAATTCATGATGATTACCATCTATACCAGATATTATCTTTCCATCTACCTTAAGTAATCCAAAACCATCTAAATCCAATGATAACCATGCGTTTAAAAAATGACTTTCTACATTTGTCTGGATGTTTAGAGCTTTCTTACTTTTAAATTCTATAGTGAGAGGGAATTTTGCTATCTTTTTTTCACTTTTTTTATCCGAATCAACAAACAAACTCCAATTGATAATAGGAATTTCTTTCAGATTTATCCACGAACGAATTGAATTTAACCAAAAATCAACCCTATCTTTAATAAAATAAGACACGATGGTAAAGCTCATTTCTTAATCTAAATTTTTTGCTTTGGCTATAATCTACTTTTGACAAAAACAATTGAACTAGAAAGACGCCGTTTTAGGCTTTCCGTGTATACATTTGGTTCAAAATAATGTAAAATTGAGAGCATTCTATCATAATGAGTTTTTTCTTTCAAAAATTGTCTTCGATATATCTAAAAAATAAAACATAATAATAAAATAATCTCAAATGATCCAGTTTTAAATATATGGTCTTAGATAGACAAACTCAGGACTTGGGACGAAAGTGCATTGACTATGTTGCTAGTTCAGTAGTCGACGCTATTGATGTGGACAAAATTATATACGAAAATCGACCCAGACGAGTTCCATTGTTGGTTAATACAGATCCAGACGTTCAACATTCTTTTCATTTTAAAATCGATCCAATTCGGGAAGTTGACGGGGAAGTTGATGTTCTTATCGTTGAGACTACGGGCGCTGGACTCATCTATATAAATGAGACACTTGAAATGGCGGTAGATGGAGGGCATAGGTTAGTCCCGCTGCATTTAAAAGGCAAGAAAGGCAATATTGAATTAAAGTTAACTTCTAGAGGCATGTTTGGAACCAATCCATGGTACCTACGTATAGACGGGATTCATGTTGCTAAAATAAATTGGAAACGTTTCCAAACCGGTTTATTTTTGCTAAACCTTTACGATTGCCTTCTGAATACAACTGAAATCAAAAAGAGAGAAGAGCTACGTTACAGAATACGGAAGACCCTTCCAAAAGGCTTTGCTTATTTTGACTTAAAAAAAGCAATAGGAAGCTTTTGGCTAATTAATACACTAAGAACACTAATTCCGTCCTTAAGCGAAATGGTATCAGATTATGGTTATCTAGCAGATTTGTACTCACCTTTTTTGAGCGGTGAGGGTTTAGTTGATCCCAGCAGCAGATTGGTTGAAGCGTCTTCAGATAATAATAAAAGCTCACAGTTGACATTTTCCACTAAGTCCGAAGTAGAGATATATTTCTTTGGCCATGCACATATTGATGTTGCTTGGTTATGGCCTCTTAGCGAAACGCGGAGAAAGGTCTTCAACACATTTCTAAACATGATAAGACTGATGCAGTCGGGCTATGACTTCACCTTCGCACAAAGCACATCTTTGTATTATGAAATATTTAAGGAACAGAGTAATGATCTGTACAGTGACCTCGTCAATCTCGTAAAAGCAGGGAAATGGGTAGTTGCAGGTGGCATGTATGTTGAATCAGACACCAATCTTATTCCTTCCGAAGCACTGGCCAGACAGTTTCTTTATGGTCAAGAGTTCTTCCTTAAAGAGTTTGGTAGAACCGCACAAATAGGTTGGTTACCGGATTCCTTCGGCTTTTCTGGCCAACTCCCACAACTTATGAAAAAAGCGAGAATTAAGGTGTTCGTAACCCATAAAATGATGTGGAATGACAGCAATGAATTTCCTTTTCACTCGTTTAACTGGATCGGTATAGATGGCTCTGCGGTTCCATCGCAGATTATAGTACATGGATACAATGTTACTGTCCGGTTTGCAGAACTTCTAAAGGGCATAGACATGTTCAAGCAAAAAGGGACTTCTCCTATGATTTGTGCATACGGGTTGGGAGATGGAGGCGGCGGGCCAAACATACCAATGATTGAATGGCTTAAGCAAATTCAATACGTCCCTGGATTGTCTGGCTCTGTTGTTGTGCCGACAGAGACCGGTTATGTTAAGAGTCTCTCGGAGAATAATCTGCAGAATTCTATTCAAGGCGAATTATATCTTGAACGTCATAGGGGTGTCTATACCACTAACATAACTGTCAAAAAGTTGATAGCAGAGCTAGAACAAAAAGTAAGATTCCTAGAACTAGGATGCAGCCTATGGTCTCTAAAAACTGGAAAAGTGCATTTTGACTCTGCAATTGATTCTTTATGGAAGCTGGTTTTGCTTAATTGCTTTCATGACATCCTACCGGGCTCTGCGAATCATGAAGCCTATCAAGAAAGCTTTGCCTCTTTAAGAAAAGGACTCAGGGAGACTGATTTATCCATCATGCGCCTTG
>JAJYDZ010000256.1:2697-3953 GCA_021790415.1 Thermoplasmata archaeon
TCAGGTCGAGGTTCGACTAGATTCTGGATCAACCCAATTCAATGGGAATGCCCAATTAGCCCAATGGAAGTCAAACGCGATACGGGAGGTTCTGTTGTCAAGGATGATGTCCTTCCACCCTTATCTATTTCCTTTTCCACAGTTTCTAGAAGGGGTTCAACCAGGTCTAACGTGATAGTAGAAAGAAATGATTCTTATGAGATCATATTTCCTAAATTTAGGACATCTATTGACAAGACCAATGGAAGGATGAAGTTTTTCTCTGATTCCAAAGCGTCCATGATTGAAATAGGAAACATTGCGAGATTATATCAAGATGAACCTGGCGAGTTTGACGCTTGGGAAATTACTAAAGAAACGCTGAACGAGGAAAATGAGGTCCAGTTAACCAGGACATCTGTTACACACCGAACAAGCGAAGAAGGGGCAACAGTGATTGTTGTAAAGCAAGAATTTGCAGACGCATCTGTGCTTACACAAGAAATTAGTTTCCTTGAAGATACGGGCACTGTAAGGGTTAATAACTATATGAAATTGGCCTCGAAGTTAAGGCTATTTAAGGTTTATTTCAAGCCCAATAGAATTGTTGAAAATGTGGACTGCCAAATTCCGTTTGGTTTCGTGGAGAGAAAGGTCGAGGAAATGAAGGGTGCTATGTTCGAGTTTCCTTGCCTAAATTGGCTAAGTTATGGTGATGAGTCAGGAAGGTTCTCTCTAATGTCACAACATTTGCATGGATACGGATTCCATGATAATATGATAAGCATAACCTTGGGCAAATTTCCATTGTTTCCTGATCCTTGGTCTGGTCTGCAGAGCGAGGAAGTGACTTTCTACATTTCTCCTTTCTCAGATAATCCTAGAAACTTTATTTTTACTGAAATGGTGTCTAGATTGATGGATAGACCGTTTTATAGTAACATCCATTCGAGAAAGCCACAACCTTTAACGCCTTCAAATGAGGTGTTAGCTCCACTTAAGTTAGAAAGTACTTCTGTCGTTTTGGATGCCATGACTATATCACACGATCGCAAGGGAATAGTTCTAAGGATGCACGAAGCATCAGGTAGAAATGGTACTTGCAGGATTAGATTGAATGAGGAGTATCCTATGGTGGAAACAGACCTTTTAGAAATTCAAAACTCAAGTTCCTCTGTTATAATGTCGGGCGATCTTCTATCATTTAGTCCGTTTGAGATCAAGACCATAAAGATCTTATTGTAGGGTCGAATTAGTAAAACTGTATTAGTAGATTC
>JAJYDZ010000257.1 GCA_021790415.1 Thermoplasmata archaeon
GTTAGTACAGAATCAACGCTAATTGAATATGGGCATGAGTTGATTAGATCCATGGTCAATAGCCTCTTAAAAAAAGGGGCACGGTTTTTGATACAAGTCGGCAAAGAAGAACACAAAACCACAAACGGTACTGATGTTCCATTAATATTTGATTGGACAGTAATGTCTGAAATAAACAGATATATTATAGAAAGTGACCAAGAGTTTAAAAATTGTTCGAGAAAACCAATAGTTACAGTCGCCAAGCAAGATTTTATGACCTCAATACCTCCAATTAAACTAGGTCTTTGGAGATCCCTAATGGAAAGGGGAGCACTGCAAATAGAATTCTTGGAGGATGGTTGGTCTTCAGGGGCCATTAGGAGAAACAGAATGTCAGAACTAGGAGATATCTTAATAATAATAAGTGGTGGGGAAGGGGTAGAACACCTTGCAGAGGAATATAATAGACAGTGCAAACCAATTATCCCTATAGACCTTGATCTTGGTTCAAGCAAAGGAGATGGCAGTGGTGGTGGATCAAAATTATTCAAGAAAATGCTAGCGAAATATGATACATTTATTAGTTTGGAAAAACCGGGATCGGCTGGCGAGCTATTCCTAAATATAAAAACTGATAATGGAGTAAGGTCCGTAGAAGATGTAACTGAAGGAATAACAAAGTTGATCGATAACATAACTCCTCCTATGGCTTTTTTTGCTAGACTGTTATCAACAAATGAAGCAGATTATAGGGAAGTGGAAAATTTCTTTCGGAAAGTTGTAGATCCCTTAGTGAAAGAAAATGGATATTCAATTAAAGAAATGGGGACCCAAAAGCCCATTGATGCATGGATGAACGTAGAAATTTTCGAGAGTATACATAAAGCTGCCATAGTAGTTGTAGATTTAACAAGTTTAAGACCAAATTGCTTAATTGAATTGGGATATGCTCTTGGTATATCTTCAAAGTTAATACTTACTGCAAAGAAAGAGACTAAACTCCCATTCGATGCCAAAATGTACGAATGTTGCTTTTGGGATCCTAAAGAGCAAATAGAATTAACTGCCAAAAAACTAAAGGATTACTTTGAAAGGAATTTTAATCGTCCGTCAGTCATAAAGTATAAGGATGTGCTATGAAATCACTTGAACAGAATGTTAACAATATAAGCGAGATCTACATCTCCGTAGACATAGAGGCCTCTGGACCAATTCCATGTAAATATAGCATGCTGTCGCTCGGGGCGTGTGTAGTTGGTGATACCAGTAATAACTTTTATTCTGAGATTAAACCAATCAACGATTCTTTTGTTGTAGAAGCGATTAAGATTAGTGGTTTTAATCTTGACCATCTAAAATCCGTAGGACTTAAGCCGGAAGCAGCTCTTAAATCCTTTGCTGAATGGATTGAGTGCAATTCAAACAATAAAAATCCGATTTTTGTAGGTTTTAATGCGCCGTTCGACTGGCAATTTATAAATTGGTATTTTCATACTTATACTGGCTCTAATCCTTTCGGCATAAATGCAATTGATATTAAAGCTTACTTTATGGGTACCGCAGGTATTGAGTGGGGCAAGACTTCCTCCAGCAATCTGCCAGAATGGCTAAAAGTGGAGAACAAAGAGAAGCATAACGCGTTGAATGATGCGATTACACAGTCTATTATTTTCGAGCGATTACTTAAATGGAACCGTGATAAGCATTGACTTCTGATTTATCTGTTGTTCGCGTAAAGAGGAATAAATGGCAAACTCGTGATCCTGGTTCTTCAGTAAAATCAAACATATTATATAGAGATGATTGCGAATTACTTATTATTGGTGGGATAGACATAGTAGAAGGATATAAAAAATGTAAAAAGTTAGTTATAGACGCAGGTTTCAAAGCTGAAATAGAATGGCAAAGCATGATAGACATAGATCAGCTCACTGAAAGCACCTTTCTTCGTGAGCATGCATGGGTAACTTTATCTTCAGGCATGAAAGAAAAAGTTGTTCGTACTATATTCCAAAGATTTTCTCAAATATTTTATAACTGGAAATCAGCAGAAGTTATTACAAAGAACGAACATCTTTGCAGAGAAGCGGCATTCGCGATCTTTGCCAATAATAAAAAGATCGAGGCCATATTGCAAACTTCTCGCATAGTTTCTGCTAAAGGTTTTGAGAAAGTAAAGAAATCTATAATGGAGAATCCTGAAGAGACATTGATAGAATTCCCATTTATTGGGCTAATCACATATTATCATCTAGCTAAGAATATCGGGCTACACGTTGCAAAACCAGATAGACATCTGTCTAGACTTGTTAGAGAACTTAATGTTTCAAGCGTTCAAACACTTTGTAGTTATATAGGGGAAAGAACCGGTGATATTATTCCCGTGGTTGACATAGTGCTTTGGAGATATGCAACGATAACAGAAGACTTTGTGATAAAATTTATTCAATTATCTAAATAAGTCTGAATTATACCCACAAACCCTAATAAAATATTAAAATTGATAAGTTTGGCGTATACTAACCTAAATGTTATTCATTCTTTTTTACCACTTTTTTGATAATCACACAGGACCCTTTCAACTTTACAGCAGATTCAGATCAATATCTGCTTTTAATAAATTAACTTGTAAGTTAACATTGATACGCTTTTCATAAAAAGATGAAACGTTATGATTTTAGCGTTTTTGAAGATTGCAAAATCTATGGGTAAATTGACCATTTCCCAGAGAGGTATTCCCTCCTACAGGAAATCCAACTATATGATCTAGATGTGTACCGTCAATATCTAATATATGGTTTTTTGTGAATTCCGTATTTACCATTTTGATGTTCGTATAACATTTGTTCTTCTTTAGATGCATAAAAATCGCTTGTTTCTGGGGTATCTTAATACTTAGCGTAACTTTATTACCCATAATTCCGTTATAACTTCCGTCTTAGCTGTATCATAGGGTCATTGTTCAGATGTATCCAAAAATATTGGTCCACTCCCGAATCATTGAAGGCATCTCGAATCACTCGGAGAGTATGCATAATATCTCTTTTCTGATAGTCCCTGAAACCTTATATTTGAACATCGAAAACACCTTCATTAAACCCAACAGAAAGGCCACCAGCTGGCTGCACTTCACTCTTTTGCATACATTTATGCCCTTAAGTAGGAATACAGAAAGAAATTCTCATCGTCGGGGTTCTTAGGTTCAAAAGAATACTAGGCAATATACATTAAGAGGCTTCCTGGCATGCCAATAGAACTAAGATCCTTGATCGACCAAGCCTCAGAGATCATGGTGGTTAAATTTGGAAGAGTCTCATTACTGAATGTTAGCGTAAAGACTTTGGTACTCCTCACCGAAAGATGGCATATGAATTATCCCTCTATTCAGAATGGACAGATTTATCTCTAAAAAAATTGTTAAACAATTATACTCCGATCCACATTGTGAGCATTAAGCTGAATAACCTGTTTATCGAAACGATATGAAAAAAAAGGGATCAGTAAATGTGCAGTAGGCGTTGAGTAGACTGGTTATTCCCTCACAGTGACAAAACATTACAGTCTCATCTGAGAGAAATTTTGAGGGCATACTAAGAAGCGTCAACGCCAATCAACTTCATTTATTTTATGGGAAATGAAATTGTTCGAAATATTTTAAATTAATCATTACAATCTGAAAAGAGCCATATCTTATAACAACAAAACTAATTTTATAATTATGGAACAGTTTCATAAAAAATCTTTATCAATTTAATTAATGATGTATTTGAAACTGTAATATTTTTACATCTTTGGACAAACGTTTCAATCGACACTATGAATCAAAATCGGCATATGCTTTATGTAAAATTAGAGAAAACAATAAAAGTATCTTTATTCTATAGCATTGAACAATGATTTACTCCTATCTTATCATACCAGCGGAGGGATTTCTCCTGGCTATCGCAA
>JAJYDZ010000258.1 GCA_021790415.1 Thermoplasmata archaeon
GTCTGCCCGTCGACTACCGATTTCAGATCAGTATCCTCTGGTACAAACATTCCACATACTGGATCAGTTGGCATATGTGTTCTCCCTACCTGCTATATTTAAAGGGGTTCTTATCGAAGTCTGCCTTGCAGTGACTGCTGCAGAAATAGAACGTTTTTCCCTGAAATTCACTCTTCAAGTCAGTGCTCTCTTTAACTTTCATTCCGCATATTACGTCTGTTGCCATAGTTATGAATTGTGAAGCAATAAATATATTATCTCTATTCATAATGTTAAAGTAGATGAGTAAAATCCTTACATTATGAGAAGAAATCTTTCTGAATTGGAACAGAGGCTCATATTATTGCTCAAGAGAAATTCCAGGATGAGCATAGTTGACATAGCACGGGAACTGAACACCAGCAGACTTACTGCCAAGAAAGCTCTTGACTCCTTAAAATCAAGTGGGAGGATCAAGAAATTCACAATCTCTCTTGCTGATGAGGAAACAGATATAATTCTTGTATACACAGACAATTTAGAGAACATACCGGAGAATATCATCCTGGAACGTTTCCGCTTGATAGACGGATCCTATATGGTTATCATATACTATGAAGACCTTATAAAGATAAAGAAGGCAAACATAAAAAGAGTTGAAATAGCAACCTCTAGGGAGGTGAATGAGAACATGACCAGGGCAGAAAGCATCCACTGTGACTACTGCAGAAAAGAGATCAAGGACAATCCGATCTCAGTAGAAGTGAGAGGAAAGACATATTATGTGTGCTGTCCGAACTGTGAGAGAGACCTTAAAAAAAGAAGAGAGATAATTCTCGACAGGCTGTAATAGAACTTGATTGTGATTTATGATCAAATTTCATCATTTTTAGTACCATCCATGTTGTCACAAACTGTTTGATTTACCGTGTCGTAGATACATTTATATCCTCCGGTCACATACATATTTAGGTATTATATATGTCTGAAATATTCATTGACAATAAAGAATTGAAATTTAAAGAAGGTATAGGTAGAAATCAGGAAATTTTATTGCCGTCAAGGATAGACGACTATATTCCAAAGGATCATCTTGCAAGATTGGTTGTAACTATCTGTGAAAATATTGATTTTGATTCTATAATTAAGAAATACAGTCAAAACGGACAGCATGCATATGACCCACGCATGATGACTGCATTATTATTTTACGGATATACTACCGGCATAAGATCATCAAGAAAGATTGCAACTGCATGTTTAGAAAGACTTGATTTCAGATATATATCCAGAAATCTTTATCCCGCTCATGATAGAATATCTGATTTTAGAATGGAAAATCATCAGAATTGGAAGACATATTTGTACAAATAATCATGATAGGGATCGTATCAGGAACAATTGATCCTGATGATATTAAAGTAAGTTTAGACGGTTCAAAGGTTAGAGCTAATGCATCAGCTAAATTAACAAAAGATGAAAAAGGATTGAATGAACTCTCAAAACAGGTTAAGGAAGAAATAAACATCCTCTTTGATAAGGTAAAGAAGATTGATGAGGATGATGAAAACAATGCCAAGAATAAGATCATGAAAAAGATCAAAACAAAAGAATCAAATCTTGAATCCATAACTGACGCTATAAAAACATTAAAAAAACAGAAAGAAGAGAGTATAAAGAAAATTAAAAAAGAAAAAAACAGAGAACCTACAGAGAAGGAAGGAAAGAAAATTGAAGATATGAAGATCAACATAACCGATCAGGATGCAAAATACATGAAAGAAAGATGTGGTATAATAAAACCAAACTACAACGTTCAGATATCGGTAGATGAAAAGAATATGTTTATCGTCACCCGTGATGTTGTTACTGAATGTAATGATCAGCATCAGCTTATTCCCATGGTAAAGAAGACGGAAGAAACTATGGGAACACATCCGGTAATGTTAAAAGGAGATAACGGATATTTCCCTCAGTTAACGGAAGCAGTAAAAGCATTTCCGAATACGGTATTCTATATTGATGATAGAAACAGAAGAAAGGATGTTGTTGATCTAAACGAAATAAAAAAGAAATATGATGATACCCAATATAAGAATCTAGAAAGACTATTGACGGAAGAAGGCAATAATGAATACAAGAAAAGAATGCATACGGTAGAGCCTGTATTCGGATGGATAAAATATAATACCGGTTATAAACACTTCCTGGTAAGAGGAATAGATAAAGTAAAAGGTGAATTCAATCTTATGTGTATAGGATATAATATCATGAAATTAAAGAATTTTCTTAAGAAGAAGAGAATAAATACATCAGAATTCAATGAGATGATAAAAAGCATGAAGAATACGAGAGTGAATACGGCATGAAAGAAATAATAGATGCAAAATATGAGGAGATAATCAGATGGATAAGGATAATTACATCATGAAATCAATAAAACTGATGAAAAATGAAGTAAAATATTAAAAAAAACAAGAAAAATTAAAACAAAAGAGAGATGTGAGAATTTTTTCATAGTTTAATTACAGCCTGTCGAGGAAAATTCCAAACACCAGTAAATAAAAACAAATACAGATGAAAAGGGCTTAGGCGACTCCGATCAATCTGTTCTCATAATGTTTAGTACATTGTAGTGCCCTAGACAGTTTGGGCAGTTATATTATAAATAACTGAGAAGAATTATAATTATTTATGAATAGGAAAAGAGATTCCCCTACCTGGAGGGATTCGCTGTTTGACAGGTCTGAAAATGACCAGAAGGGCAGAAATTCCAACATTTCAGAATTAATGGCTGTTGGGAAGGGAAATGTTGAATTGGGAAATGGAGTGGTAAAGGTAGTAGAAGGAAAATATCTTGTCTTAGAGTTGAGGGAAGAAAAGGGTCCTTGCCTCGATAATATGTGCCAATTGAAGGCTGAAATTAATGTAAGAATACTTGAAAATATCAATGATCCATCCTCATATGAAATAATCAGGAGAGAAAAATTCACATTGGCCATAAGCAAAGCTGTGTGGCATGCTATCGATAAAGACAGGCAGGATATTTCTATCAGGAAAGGAAGATTTGGTAATCTCAGCGTGAAGGGATTTTCGCTAACCTACTGATAACTTTCTTCTCTTTTATACCCCCACATAGAAGAAGAATGGTCTTACTCTATAAAGTAGCTTACCATTGTGTATACTTATAATTACCATAATTTACAGATTGAATAGGATAGTGTTTTAATCATTTACATGATTTCGTAAATATGTCTTGCGGATGTATGAAGAATACAGGAAATGGTAGAGGAAAACAACAGATGCACAGCCACGGTAGCAAGGAAAACCTCCCAGCAGACGATACTAAATCTGCACTGGGTATACTAAATGAGAGGTATGCAAGAGGAGATATCGTAAAGGAAGAATATTTAAGCATGAAGAATGAAATTTTGTCAAGGGGAAATAATGGCAACTGAATACAGAGTCAAATCAAAGCGTTCCTTCGATGAGGTGTGTGACAAAATAAGAGAAGTAGTACCACTAAATGGTTTCTCAATACTATCTGAGATCAGGACTAGCGACATCTTGAGGTCAAAGGGATTTGAATATCCTAATCTTAGAACGTTTGATATTTGTAATGCCGGTTACGCTAGCAGGGCACTTTCTTTTGACACACGGGTTGAAACAATAATTCCGTGTCATTTGATAGTAAAGGAAGCTGAGAATCATACGGAAGTATCTGTTCAGCTGCCCGGAGAAATGTTTGACTCCCTCCACACGGAGAAATCTGAGGAAATGGAAAGTTTATTGAGCGAAGTTGAAGCGAAACTTAAGGGCATTGTGGAAGAATTATCTGGGTTAAGACCATGATTGAAAAAGACTGGACTAATACATTATTATCCTCACCCTTTATGAAGACAATGGCCGATAATTTGAACA
>JAJYDZ010000259.1 GCA_021790415.1 Thermoplasmata archaeon
AAAAAGCAACTGCTTTTCGGGGACCATATCTATTTTATATTCCCGTTAAACATCGCCTGGAACCTGATATGACTCGGGGAAATATGGTGTAATAGTTCCATAACAATTGTTATTGGAACAAGTAAATTCTATTTGAAACAAGATTTTTCATATTGTACCTCACTGACTTCCTATAAACACACGTGAATTTCCAGTATAGATTCGGAATATATATCGAGTGGAATAATGCGAAAATTTTTATTAAGTTTTTTTAATACAGTCGAAATGATGATTAATTATTATCCGGTGGAATAAAATGAACAATAGGGCAAAGAGGGATCTCATAATAGTTATAATTCTTGCAATTCTTATTGGAGGAACCATTGCTTACACACAGGAAATACCTCCCATATACGTGGTCGCTTCAGAAAGCATGGAACATTCTGCAAACTGGACCTGGGGGACCATAAATGCCGGCGACATCGTTTTAGTAAAGCGTGCTCCTAACCCAGTAAAAGATGTTATTACGTATGTGGTGGGAAGAGAGACTGGATATTCCACTTATGGTGAATATGGAAATGTGATACTTTATCACAGTCCTGGGAAAATTATCATACACAGGGCCATTTTTTACCTTACCTGGGAGAAGTCAAAACCCGTCGTCCTCGGTTATACAAACCAGAGCTGGATAACTGTGACGCAGTCATATGTTCTGATTAAGGATGTTGGATTTTCCCACAGAAACCTTCTGGTCACAATCAATGGATTTCAAAATGAAAGTGGTTTTATAACGGTTGGTGATTTCAATCTCGCCTTTCGTGGAGTATATAACTCATCCCTCAATGCATATGAGGCGGCTGATCAGTTCTTCCTTGGAATTCCACCTGTGACACCCGCGAAAGTTGTTGGAGTTGCACAGGGGCAGATACCGTGGTTTGGGCTAATAAAACTGAACATAATGAAACTTTATGGCGACTGGCCTTATTCCAACGAGGTTCCCAATCATGCATATGAATACCTGTTTGTCTCAATTGTAATTATGGTTGCGCTGGCTCTCGCTCCTTATAGAAAGGTCTACAGGAAGATAACGGACAAAAAACGTAAAGGGACGGGTAAATGATTCTAGAAATATTAATATACTGTTCTTGGTCTAATTGGTGCATTTAAATGTTTGATTTCAAAGCACTTCTTCAGTTCATTCCACAGATGATAATAGCCACAGTGGTGGCTGTTTATTTCATTTACGAGATGGACAGGAAGAATCTCTCTCCACCGGAATTCATTCTCCAAAATAGAGTCAAGCCAACCGTTGAAGATAAAGAAATGGAAATGATCTCCCAGCAGAAAAATCATTACGGAGCACAAAAAACACCTTTCGACCCAAAGTATCTTGAAAAGGAACAGAACACAATTTTCATGGGAATACAGACAGCATCCATCTCACTGTGGACTGCCATATTTCTCGCATTTACTCCCCTTACCCTGGTAAAGATATTCATACCGGTGAAATCAAATTTCATTGATTCCATTATACTTATCGTAGTTGCTGCTCTCTTCGCAATAACATTTGTTGCACTTTACAGCATCTTTAAGAGTAGAGGATTGAAAGGGCTCGCAATAGGGGAGGCTGCTGCACTCATTGTCTTTTTTGTTGTGACCTATTTTCCATCATTCAGCTGGTTTTCAACTCTCTCTTTACTGGTGAAAATAGTTGTGATCTACTTTTATGCTATTGCCATGTTGTTCCTCATTTATGCAATGCTGAACATGAAGAGCCGTGAAAAGAAGCTTGCAATTTTTCTATACGGATCCATATGTACATATGGAATTTTTGCGGTTCTCCTTTTTTCTGAACTTCTCATTAAATTCAAAATTTAAAGCCCCTTATTTGTAATGAAAATATAGTTCAATGGTCTTCCCTGATCGTGCCTTTGGAGTTCACTGAAAATGGAACGGTGAATTGACACTTTCAAATGCGAAGGAAAGTCTAACTGTGAGAAGTATAATCCTCCAGAGTTAGCCCGTTGGATACCACTCTGACATGTCTGAGTAAATGATGATAAAATCAAATCGGTACTGAATATGTGAATTATATATCCCTCCAGGCGTTTTCCATTCACAATCAACCGAAACGTTTGGTTCTAATTTTTTACTTTTCAGGTACATAATTATTTGGACCAACAATCGTTGTATAAGTATTCGACGATTGCTAGATTTAGAAGGTAAATTCAAAACTTTATTTAACACTTATGAAATACATATACCTATAAGTATGATTAGATTGATTATAATGCTGTATCTGATACCGACTTTCGTTCTTTTGATGTCCTTTGTGGCATACTTCATAACGAAAAGAGGACTTACAAATTACTTTGAGCAGATGAAGGACAAAGTAGACAGTCTTGGTGAGATTCTGAGAATTTCATTCACTTCGGAACTTTTGAGATTTTTCTCTAACAGCAATGCAAGTGATACTGCCCAGATATTAAGCGAAAATATAGCGAATAAAAAATTTGAGAACATATCAACCATAACTTCCACATCACTTAATGCAATGAGAGATGTGAATCAGCTCTATCGTACAATGAAGGATTCTTTTGAGCCAGACCTGAATTATTCAAGAATAAAACAATCTTTCCAGTTACTTACACACGTGGTGCTCATTTATGGGTTATCCATTGCAGTTCTCATGTACCTCCTTGTAGGGTTGACCTCTTCCGGTTCTATTAGCACTTACACCGGGGATTTCGCTTCTGTAATTCTTGGTGGTACAGTGGTATTTTCACTGTTTTTAATTCTGATTATATTGGACATAGTAAAGTATACAAAAAAGATAGATAACAGGATTTCTAAGGAAAACGAGGAATTTATGAAACTTTGAAGGCGGGTTTTATTTTCATTCTATGTGAGCTTTAGGTCTAAAACAGGGTAAAGACGCAATCATATTATATCTGATGAAATTCACAGTTCATGGGTGGCGACCTTAAATTTCCGACCTTTGAGTGTTTGATTTCCGAGACTGTGGAACAATATGATTCTGATGTTGAAATGTATTTCATCAAAAACCAGGATCTCTCTACTAGGCTTGCTGATTTGAGATTCTCTGATCCGGAATTCAAGCAGAATTACGAGAAAATGCTAAAGTATCTGAAAGATCTCTCCCATTCCATTGCGTACAAATCGGAACCCCCGAATCACCAGTTCCTTATAGATCTGTGCATGGGGCCAGAAGATGAGGGCGATACATTGAAATTACTGATGGATTCCAATGAACCGGTTGTACCTCAGTTAATCAGGGTATCCCTGATCGTAAGAGAGATGATGTTCTGGTTCGTAAGGTTGTCAAAAGTTCCTTCTTTTTCAAAGGGGTTTACTGTAGATAGGTTTCAGGGTTTTTCATTTCTCAGGTTGGCCCTGGTTTATCGTGCCTTAAAGATAAATAGAAACTAAAAAACAAACCAATTTTTACTTTTTATTTTCAATTTTAGTAATATTACTGCTTTCAGAACAGCCTTTTCTGGTTTTTTGGAAATGAAGATTTCATAAGTGTTATCCAATCAACCTCTTCCATACCCATGGCTTTCCTGAAAATATTTACTGTTGAGGGGCTGAAACCCTGGTAGTGGTTGTTGGAGAAAACAAAAGCATTTTCGATTTCACCCTCCTTCCTTTTTATCTCTTCAGCCCATTTTACTATATCCCCGTACCTATCTATTCTGAGTTTACCGAAGTCACTGCTTTCAATGGATCTGTCTCCCACAAGCCTGAGATAAATGAAATCAGAGGTTACTACGGTGGGAGATTTAGCCATTGGGATATCAGACCATGCCATGGCAATTCTATTGGTTTCCAACAGCATCAATACTTCCTTCCTGAACCAGGAATTGTCCCTGAACTCAATAGCAACCCTTATGTCATCT
>JAJYDZ010000260.1 GCA_021790415.1 Thermoplasmata archaeon
ATTGAGCTCTTACCTATAGGTCAAGAATTAATAGAAACGAGAAGTATTTTATTAAATAAATTCAACAAACATGATTATAAAACTATCGAAATGTGGATAAAGGAAAAACCTTGGCAGAAAGCGAAGGATACTCGAGAATTTAATGAATTAAAAATTACTAAGCAGGCTTATCCGGTTGAAACTGTTAATCAAATAAAAAAGTATTTGTACAGTATGAAACAGGAAAATGCAAAAGTACAAAAAGTATTGTTTCTTGCACTACTCTCTATACTTGAAAACATTAGCTTTACTCGCAAAGATGGCCAATATCTCCGCTGGGACCAACGGTCTGGTAGATGCCATGGAGCCATACCTTTCAACAAAGGATCCATATCTGATTTTTCCAATGAGATTGCTATCAAGCTAGATGAAATTATTTCTGATTCAAAAGGTGAAACATCGATAGACCTTTTTTCATCTCTTAAACAACAGTCGAAACCAGGCCAAATAGAAATATTAAAAGGCTCTTGTTTGGAAATTTTACCAAACCTTCAAGAATCTGTTTTCGACTTGGTTATAACCTCCCCACCTTATTGTAATCGTTATGATTATACTCGAACATACGCTCTTGAGTTGGCGATGCTTGGTGCTGATGAACAAGGGCTATCGGAATTGCGTCAAACTATGCTTAGTTGTACTGTTGAAAACAGATCTAAAGACTTGCTATCTCTAAATAAAAACTGGGTGAAGGCTATCGAAGCTGCAAATTCTAATAAGCTACTTCAATCGATAATTGAGTACTTGGAATTTAAGAAGTCCCAAAAAACGCTTAATAATAGCGGTATCCCCAGAATGGTAAAGGGGTACTTTTATGAAATGTCTTGCGTGATTTTAGAATTATATAGGGTTCTAAGGAAAGATGGCCAAATTGTAATGGTCAATGATAATGTCAGGTATGAAGGCGCTAGCATTTCTGTTGATCTTATTTTGTCTAGTATCGCTAATGAAATTGGATTTGAAGTTGAGCATATTGCAGTACTTCCAAATGGTAAGGGTAATAGTAGCCAGCAAATGGGTGCGTATGGTAGAGAATCACTTAGAAAGTGTGTGTATTCGTGGAGAAAACCATGAAATCTTTTCGAGATCACCTTAGCAAAAGTAGTGACCTTGTTACCACCTATAATGAAACAAGGGCTGGTTTTATTGCTGCAGCTCTTGAAAAAAATAGACATGCATCCCCTTATGTAGAAGAAGCGCGCACACTGCAAATGCGAATTAGACTTACTAATTCACCAGATGGTTTGCTTAAACTACCCGATATTAGGAGTGGTCTAATAGCAGCGGCTGGTATATCTGATAAAGCTGCGAGTCATTTAGGTGATGATGGATGTAATGATGCAATAAGTGAATTCATTGAGAATTTTCTAATACCCGCAGGTGAAAAATTCAAAGAAGAATTAATTTTTAGATTCCTGCTGACAAAAGGTGATTCACTTGGCGGTTCAATGCGCAATATTGTAGGTGCTTTAGCACAGAAAAAATTAAACACATCAATACTTGCCGCATTACGATTGACTAAAAAGCATTACATGTGGTTTCATGAAAGCTCTGATACTTGGTTGTCAGGGGAGAAAAATGATGGGACAGAAGAAGCTAAGGGGCTATTTTGGCGCAACAATAAGAAAGAGCAGCGCGTATTGTACTACAATATAACTGTTCCAATTGTTAAGAACAATATCGATATTGTCTTGCTTGATAAGTTATATAGCGATCCAATAAAAGAAATAATTAAACAACCTATTAATTTTATAGCTTTAGGTGAATTAAAAGGTGGTATAGATCCAGCTGGGGCTGATGAACATTGGAAGACAGCAAAAACTGCCATTGATAGAATTGTTAAAGCATTCAAAAGTCAAAAACAATTTCCTTCCATATTTTATATCGGTGCTGCAATTGAAAGCAAGATGGCAACTGAAATCTGGGATAATCTGAAATCAAGATATATTTCAAACGCTGCTAATCTTACAAAACCGGAGCATATCACTTCTTTAGCAGAATGGCTTCTGGAACTATAAGGGAATCGGGAGGAACGGACGATAAGTATAGACGATCAAAGTCAAAAGACCAAAACAGTAAACTGTTCGGACTGTAAGCATCTCTTATCTCGAATCTTTGCATCCTTATATCATTGTATATCCAGTAGGAGATTCTAAGAGCAAGTGCTTTGATAAATATTTCAGCTGATGCGATTCTGAATGAAGTGGACGAACAAATTTAATTAAAGCTTGTTACAATTTGGATAACCAAGTACAAAGGCAATAGCTTTTAGCACATGAAAGAATGCAAACGTAAACCATCTCGTAAAAAGTACTGTGGCTATTTGGGAAATAACTAAAAGATTATTATGCGGCAAAAAAAAATAGCATATTTGATAGGTGCTGGTGCAACTCACGCAGAAATATACAATCTTGAAAAAAGTCCCAGTGTAACTTTTATTGAAAGAAATGGGCTATTAATCTCAAGCGTTTCTAAAAGGGTAATAAGAGAAGCACAGGGAATTCCAGGTTTCAAAAAAAATGTTGAATCAGTCTCTTCTCCTGAAGGATCTAACAATATAGAATTATTGATATCACTTTATGCAACGAATCAAATACCCAGTGCCGATTCTAAAGTTAATACGCTTAAAAAGCTAGTTCAGGCCGACATACTTACCCGATTATCACCAAGTCGCAAGAGAAGGTTTTATTTGCATAAAGCCTTATTAGAACTTCATAAAATAATTTATGATAAAGAGACGTTATTGGGAATAATATCACTAAATTATGATGACATTATTGATGAAGCTTATAAAACATGCAAAATGAATGTTAATTATGGGCTTACTTCAAAAGACGGATGCAAGGAGTGTATACCGCTTTTGAAACTGCATGGATCATTTAATTGGAGAAGAAAAAGAATTTACGCAAAAGCTAAAACTATTCCAATTATTCCTTTAGGCATGAACAAGAATTATTTAGTTCCCCCTTACAGTTCCATTTGGAATCATGCATTGGAAATATTGGTGCGATGTGATACACTTCGAATTATAGGTTGTTCGTTAAGTCAAAATGATATCGGTTTAATAGATCTATTATTTAAAGCACATTTAGAAAGAGGCAATTATTTTGAAATAGAAATAGTTGACTTCCAAAAACAAGGTGAACAAATAAAAAATAATTACGGTTTTTTCCCGAAGATTATTAAGCCGAAAGACATAGAAGGTTCACTTGTAGCAGATACCGAAATTCTTTCCGAGGACTGCGTGGGAAATCCCTTTAAAATATGGCTGAAAGCCAAAGGGGAAAGAATGCTAACTGATGCGCAGAAAAAGAAAACAAAATATTTGAGGAAGTGTTTCTAATTTATTATGAGGAGAGTGACAATGATCACAAAAGATACTAACCTAACTGGCAATAGGACTCTTAGAAATATTCCTGTGAAGGAGTTTATTGATGACTATGTCTATAGAATAGACCTAGATGCAGACTATCAACGGGAAAAAATCTGGACGACACAACAACAGGAGTTGTTATTGGATTCAATATTAAGGGACATCGATATACCCAAGATCTATATCGTCGAAACGAATAAAAACAAGCAATTTGATTATGAATGTATTGATGGAAAACAGCGCATGTCAGCTTTATTGAGATTTTTTAAACCAGAACCTCAGGAAGAATCTCCTTTAATGGTTAGACATTATGAAAAAAAATATGCTTATAAGGAGTTTAAGGTATTATATCCAACAGATGCTAAGAAAATTGAAGACTACCCATTAAGCTTTACCATCTATAAGCCCCTTGACGATGCATATGTAAGAGAAATATTTAGGAGACTGCAACTAGGTATTAGACTTAATTCTGGAGAATTACTTAAAACA
>JAJYDZ010000261.1 GCA_021790415.1 Thermoplasmata archaeon
GGAGGATCTAAATATCCTCTTGAGGGCTCGTCATCCAAATCTTCACTTTCTTCTTCTTCCTTTTGAAATACATCTGTATTTGTATTTTCTTTGGACTCCATATAATTATTTCCCGTGGTGGCTTTAATTGATGTTTCTTCTCCTTTCAGTTCATCTTCACTGTTGAGCAGATGTTCTTTAGCCTTAGCGTTTTCTGCAACTATATTAAGATCACGGAGGTCCAAATGTCTGAGCTTCCTAGTCTTTATCATGTCGAAAGCTATTTTTGTCATTTTATTAAGCTCTAACGCGTCTAAACCATTTTTTCTTTGTTTTGATATAAATTTACTTAGATCTATGAAATGTTCATTTATTCCTTCCGCAAAAACATAATCATTTTTCTTTCCTATATATTCAAGGTAATTATCAATTAATTTAAGTCTTTCAAGACTGTCAATTATTTCTCGTTCCTTAAATCCTCCAAACATGCTTGCAGCGATCTGTTTTGAACTTAATCCTGCTTTGATTCCTTCTCGAAACTTTAACAATGTGTTAATGGGACCATAGTCTACTTTTTCATCCCTTGAGAATTGTAGATTTGCTTCTAACCTCCAAAGATCCTTCTCACTCACTGAATGCGGTAAAAGTGCCATTTCGATGTACGACCACCTAGGTTCACCAGTTTCCTCAGAAAGAAGTTCGAAAATTGCCATACGACGATTTCCATTGATTACGTATCCGTCAAACGTAATTATTCCTGGCTCGAGTTGTCCTATTCTAATGAGATCGGCTTTCAGAATCTCAGTTTGTTTGGGGTTAAGGGTCAACAACAATTTCCTTAGTTCAGAGGAATCTTTCTTGTTATTTGGGTCTAGCTCTCTTCCTTGTTTACTAACCAAAGCTGCATATTCCGCTGCAAATCGTCCGTTCCTAATGTTGTATCTAAGCAACTCAGTTGGAAAACGATAAACAAGCAAGTCTTCCCTTTTACCAGAGATCTCCACTGGAAGAAATCTGTTAACATAAGAATCTTGATGTTGTTTGATGTAAACATCTATTTCTCTACTAAGGTTATTACTAAACGCCAATTCAATACCTCCATATTTCCTATACCACTCAAGTTTGATTCTTTTGTTTGGTTCTTTCGAGTTCTTTAATACATACTTCAACCGTTCTTTCTATATATTTTTCATGGTGCTGAGAATCAAGCATATTTGATTTGTACAAAAGTATCTGGCCCATAACTATTCCTCTTATATCCGCCTCTTGTAAACCATTTCCAGAAGCAGAAAGTCTCCTTATCCACATTTTTGATGAATTCGTTACTGCATTATATCGATGCATCTTCGTGCCGGGATCGTAAATTGTACAGACAATACAAGCGTCATAACTAACTTTCCCATTTTTCCTCAAACCAGTTTTACCCTCTGATCTGATATAATGGATGTTTTTCACAAACATTCCTGCATTATTTAATGCATTAGCTAATCCTGCCCATGCCCATTCTTGGGTATGGTGAAATGTAAACACAAGTAGCCCTTGCTTCTTCAAAACTCTTCTAACTTCGGAGAATATTTTGGAAAGCGCAGAAACAAACTCATCTTTACTCATTCTTTCTAATGGAGCCATCACAATCTCCTTGTCTCTTGTAGAAGTGTGACTTTTGAACAAATCTGGATAATCATTAAATAGACCTAACCTAAGCCAAACATAAAAAAAGTCAGATAATCTAGAATATGTCATAATATCAAAATACGGTGGATCAGTAATTACTAGATCAATGGATTGATCAGGAATGAACGACAAGTTATCGGAATTTCTACAGGTTATCAACGCATTTTTATCTGTTTTTGCTAAATCATCAAAAGTATTTGCGAGTTCACTAAATTTATATGGGATGTTTGATGTTACAAAATGCCGTTGATGCTTCTCTGTAACTTGCATTCCCAATTTTTTTGCCATAATAAGTTTGTTAAATGTTTTGCTAAACGTCCCTCTACCGAATCTTCCACCCCATACATTGTTTTCTGCCATTCTTTCAGTGGGGTGGTAAGCTGGAATTGCAAAGGACGCAGAGATTTTATCCCATTTCGTTTCGAACTTGCAAAGTAAATTATTAGTTTCAAGACTCGCCGAAAAAGCAAGCAATAGAAATTCCCTTGATTGCCTATCAGAAATCTTAATTATTTCGTCTAAAAGCATCGAAAGGTTCAAAAGTTGACGAGAGTTGAAGAGTTCAGAGAAGTATGCATAACCGTGGCTAGTAGGTCTTTGATCCTGTTTACCTTTTGATGGTATTGCTTCTTTAGGAAAAGGAAGTTTGTCTTTCATTGCTGAAAAATCATTCACTGCTCGCAAGAAATTTAGAACGTCTAAATTTCCAGGTTTCTTAATACCGCGACCGCAGGTTTCGCAGTCATATTCGATGCAAAACATTTTGGATTGTAGTGGTCTGCCTCTAACCTTAATTGCTTCAACCACAGATTGTTTAGTTCCACAAGGGCAGGTGAAGTAACCTTTTGAAGTGTTTCCATTTCCAGGATTAAACTCGTTTTTACAGTTTGGACATCGTACGCACTTATTACTGTCATTGATGAATACTTCGCCGCAATTAGGACATAAGACAGTAAAAATTTTGTGATGTGCATTGTCATCCTTTTCTAATATTACATAATCACGAAACATATCTGTAACTCTACCACAAGCCTTGCAATCTATAGTCGTGTTCCATAGTACATAGATAATTTCTGATCTATGCCCATTAGAGCATTCAGTTTCGTAATATGAACTTATTTTTTCCCCAACGGAATCTCTCAAACGCAAATATTCTTTTTCTAATTTGACCAAATCAAAAGGTTCGACCTCCATTTTGGTTATAAACCAAGCTACAGGGTTAATATCTATACCAATGACTTTACACCCAAGCCTTAGTCCTTCCATCATAGAGACACCGCCACCTACGAAAGTGTCAAGGATAACAGGTTTCCAGTCAAATGTTGTATTTTCTTGATATTTTTCCCACAAGAGTTTAGGGTTTTGACCTGAATACAACGATGCAAGTATTAGTCCTCGGAAAACACTTCCAAGCCTGCGAGCCCACCATTTGTGTATTCTATATATCGGTATTCTACCATTTGCTTCCCTAATTGCCAACGGGCTTATTTCCTCTATTGGTAAATCAAATTCTATAAATTTTTTCTCTAAATGCAACACACCCTTTATATTATCAAGATCTCTAAGTTTATTCAATGGGCTTCCTCCTTTTATATCAATTAGAAGTGTTATCCCGTTGATTCACTTTTCTGTTCATTTGCAGCTTTTTTGGAAAAGGCACGATTACAATCTTTCCTTTGTATTTAGTAAGGCAAATATTACGTCCGTCTTTCCCATTTTTAGCTCTTAACATCCAATTTATGTTAGAGGATCCTACTTTCATGCACTATTGTGTTATACTGAGCACTCTTATGCACTTTTCGGTGCACGGAGAGTACCAAATTCTCCCCAATAACCTCTGACTCACTAATATGATATCAAAAGGTCTCTATAAATCTTGCACCTGTTATTTTGCAGTTTTGATTTCATATAGCAATATGGTCTATATTGTGGTTTGTCGTTTTTGTACCATTGGTTCAACTAGGTGTCTAAATATAAAATTGCCCGATAGATAATGATTCCTTCATTCGTGAATACCCATATTAATTGAGAGCAAAATGAGTAAACAGTAGAAAACTTGCAAATCCCATTAAACAGATACCAGATTTAAATAAGGATAAACAATTATGTATCAGATCATGGGGAGCCCCAGTGGCTGAGAGGATCTTAAAGATCGACCCTTTGAACCTGATCCGGGTAATACCGGCGGAGGGATTGGAAAATGTTAGAAGGAAATAAATCAAATCCATTTAAGAA
>JAJYDZ010000262.1 GCA_021790415.1 Thermoplasmata archaeon
AAAGACTGACCTAAGCAACCGATTAACAAATTTGGATGTCTCTTCATCAATTCTGATCTGAATAGTTTCTTTTGCCATTACAATTATGTAGTTGTAATTGAATATATGTGGTATACGTTTCTCTTAAGATCATTGTGCAGCAATTCAATTGCCTATAAAATTAGAGACAAACATAGCATTTCGAACAATAAGTCGCCGGGGGGAATTAAAACCCCGACTTGCTGATTACGGATTATACTCTATTGCCTCAAGATACAAAAAAAATTGTGTCTGATAATCTTATAATTTACTTTAATCTCTTTAGTATCCATGGGAGTAGTATTCCCCAACATTTGGGTGATGAGAATAACTGATTATATCTTGGCTCTATCACCTTTTCGGATTTTGTGAACCTATAAGGGAATCCTTCTCCTTTTTAAATGGCTAATATCACTTTATGGGAAAATATGATTTTTTATCCAAAATTACAAAAAAAAATGGAAATTTTAAATATTTGTCCATAATATGTAAATTATGAATGCAACAATAGTTAAAATGGATAAGGGTGGAAGAATTCATATTCCGTCTTCCCTCAAGTATAACCTAGGGCCAAAATTTATTATAACTAGATTTGGAGATAAGCTAATCCTTACTAGTATGCCTGTAGATCCAATAGGAGATCTTGAAGAAATTGGAAAGAACATCCCAGATAAGACACTGAAGGATCTTAGGAAAGAAATTCTAGAAGAGGCTTATAATGACTTACGCTGATACCGATTTCTTTTTAGCCCTACTTAAACCAACTGACTGGCTGAAGAAAAGTGCAAGAAGAATTTTGGAAGAAGAGAAAGGGAGGATTTACACTTCTGAGGCCACTTACATTGAACTTATGCTATTAGCCAAAAAATACGGACTTGATCCTGTGAGAATTACGATTGATGTTATGGCAATCTGCAATGAGAAAAATGGAGATTATCAGGCAGCGGCAGAACTTATAGCACAGGGTATTGGAGTTTTTGATTCCTTTCATGCTGTTCACTCAAATGGGAAAATAATAAGCTCAGACAAGATATACAGGAAATTGGGTCTTGAACAGATTGATCTGTCTGATGAGAAGTCAAAAAAATAAGTGAATCTTATACAATGACTAGAACAAATCAGCAAATTCTTATTTTATGTTTTAGCATATACTCAAATACGCCATAAGGCACACCTAAGCAATAACCTTTAACTTATTACCGCCTTTCAAGAAATCTATTACTGCTGATGTGTCAAAGGCGATCACATTCTAACTTTGGCTCCACTTCTTATTGCGTTTAAATCTGTTCTAATCAATTCCAGAGCTTCGTGCCCAGATAATGAACCCCAGAGAGGCTGAAGGCTATCCTTATGTTCCAGCAACCTCTCTATTGCATCACTAAAACTTTCGTCCGCTCTCTCAGCCTCTTTCAATTTTTTATAGACTTCATCTCTTAAGGTGACATTTTTAGACGACACATATAGATACAAATACACAGCTACATTTTATAAATCGCTATGGGCTTCATGTTCCAGTGAAATATTGAAAAATAACAAAAATAGAAATTAATGATAATTCAAAAACCAAAAACTTTTAAAATAAGCCACCGGGGGGATTTGAACCCCCGACCTGCTGATTACGAATCAGCTGCTCAACCAGCTAAGCTACAGTGGCGGAACCCCTAAGAGAGATTCGATTGCAATACCTGAAGGAATCTTGGGGTAAAAATATGTTGACTTTGGAGGCATAATCTCTCCAGCTATAACTTCATTCATAAACTCTTCTTTATCCCAACTTGGCATTAGAATTGCATATGATGCAATACCTCTGTCAACCGAATTTATTGCAGTAGCAACATCATTTGTATATTCTATTAGGGTGTCCTTTGACTCCTGATTCATGTTGAGGGTTCTCCTAAAAATGAAGTAATCAACAAGGAAGGGGGATGATAATCCTTTGAGGTTACCATCAAGGAATTCTTTCCTGACATTTTCCTTCTTTGGTATCAAATTATTGAATTTACCATCATACAAAACGATCTCTCCATCCGAGTGGTAATTGTTTATGGTTTCAACCCTAAAAACATCTGAAATGTTCTGTAATATGGAGGAAGTGGTATGCTTATTGTCCTTTACCAGTCTATGAATGCCGCCTATTTTTATTGCCCTTTCATATACTGATGTTATATATGTTAATGAAAATCTCCAAAAGTCCCTTTCCTGCTGATTCTTTGCAGATTCCAATAGATCCCTTGAAGCTCTGATTCTGTGATGGCCATCTGCAATGACAGAATTCTTACCTCTCAGTATTTCCTCAATTTTGAGAAGGCTTTGTTCTTCCTTTATGATATAAATGTAATTTTTTACTCCGGTAGATTCTTCCACAATTTTATCAGGCGGCTTTCCTGATATTAATCTATTAAGGTTCTTTTCCAGTTGATTTTCAAATGAAATCAGAAAAACAGGTTCCAGCTGGCTCTTAAGAGCTTCCATCAATTGTCGTCTTTGTATTACATATGCCTCTATTGTATCTTCATGAGGTTTGATGGTAGAACCCTCGGATATCAGGTCTGTAAGGCATATAACTCCCAGCCTCTGGAACATTTCTGAGTTGTGTTTAAAATACTGGGAAACTATTATCATAACTGGTTCATCGGTTCTTACAAGAATACCTTCAGAAATCCATTTCTTGAGTAAATTATACGAACTTTCATTGTTCCAACTTAGCCTGCTTAAGTGAGAAACATTGTAAGGTATTCCAAGGAGGGTTTTTTCCTGGTCCGCTGGAATCGTGTCAAAGGGAGGCGACATAACATTTTCCAAGTTTTTGTTGTATAGGAAAGGCCTAAAAGGTTTAACTATCAATTTATATCATTACCTTAAGATTGAATTGAGTTCATTTATATCATCCATATATCCATCCTCGCCCTTAGGCGTTTCGAGGATCATAGGTTTCCCCCTTATTTCATCATCGAAGATAAAATTCCTGAATCCTTCAAGGCCGATAGTTCCTTTCCCAATCTGTTCATGTCTGTCTATACCTGATCCCTTCCCTTTTTTAGAATCATTCATATGGAAGCCAAGAAGATATTTCATACCAAGATTTGACTTTAAATTGTCCATGGTTTCCTTATATCCCTCAGGAGACACAATGTCATATCCTGCAGCCCATATATGACAGGTATCCAGGCAAATCCCAATTTTATCTTTTAGATGAACCCCATCTATTATTGAGGCAAGTTCTTGGAAGGTTTTTCCAACGCTGTTACCCTGTCCAGCTGAATTCTCAATTAACACCTTAACGTTCTGTTGTTTCTTGATGACAGAATTAAGAATTTCCACAACATTCTCAATCCCTTTTTCGATAGTTGCTTCCTTCTTGGACCCGGGATGGAATGTTAATAGATCAGCTCCTAACATGTCTGCTCTCTCTATTTCTAGGGACAATCCTGTCCTCACTTTTTCTTTCAATTCCGTATCGCTGGTTGCAGTGTTGAGCAGATAAGAAGCATGGATCATGACGCTAGATATGTTGTTTGATTTCCTCGACTCTTTAAAGAGATCGATTACTTCCTTTTCAAGAGGTTTAGCATTCCATTGCATTTGATTCTTTGAGAATATTTGGAATGATTTAAACGAGAACTTTGCAGCTCTATCAGGAGAATTCTCAACTCCACCGCTTGTAGAAACATGTCCGCCTAAATTGATCATATCTGTTATTTTTTGAGCCATATTGATTTAAACAAAATTACTTTTTACATAAAATATGTATTGTAGTTTTGAAACATCATTAAACCACAAAGTCATGTCTAACTTCTCATTTATCTTTTTTTACCTCAAAAAATCCATTAATCCCAACAAGACCATTATTAATTCGCTCCAT
>JAJYDZ010000263.1 GCA_021790415.1 Thermoplasmata archaeon
ATGTGGTAGGCTTCATAAGATTCCCAACTGAGATAGTGAACTCCTCAAGGGAGGGCAGATTGACTCCGGGAAATTACAATGAAATTAAGGACAGGCTTATAAGGGAGATAATAGACAATCCTGAGAAGTGGATAACAGATATCTGACCACTTCTCCCTTCTTTTTTTAATGACGAAGAATGACCACCATAGGGTTTGACTATTCCCTCCTTTGGTGTGCACTCGAGGTGAGGCAATCATGCTATTTGCCTGGTGATGAATTTTGTACCAGTAACGAAGAAGAATTTCAAATCGTAATTCGGTTGCAAGCTGTGCACATTTTACGGAGTGGAGAGTCACATGATAATAAAATATGAGGTCATCACTACATCCGTTTACGACTCAAAGATATAGCTATAGATTACTGGAATAGTCACATACAAAGACAAGGGATATTTTTCAGTAGATTGAAGATGTACTTTAGGCGGTTCGTTCATACTCAATCTCTTTGCCAGTTTGATGGGGTCTTCTCTATTGTTCTTCTTTGAAGTTTTGTAAATCTCTGCCATCTTGACCGGATGAGCTACATGGACATCAAAACCCATGTCACAGATCATCCTCGCTATATATTTCCCCGTTGTAGATGTTTCAAGTGCTACTCAATGGCCCTGCTTGAACATCAGATTACATGAAAATGCTGATGCCTGTATTTCGAAAGGACAGTGAAGTTAGTTTATATCCAAGTCCAAGGGATTTATTTATAAACGAGATTCTTCATCATATGATGCCAGAAAGGTTGACCTAAGATTTTACCTACCTGTTTCTAGGTTGACTGGTCATTGACTTATTGTAACGTGTTCTTAAACATCTCTATAGTCCAGTAATCTTAGTATGCTTTAGAATATTTTTATAGTTTATATCCGAAATAAATACATAGGTGAAAGTTTTTATAGGTCATTAAGAATAACAATTTCATGGTTCAACAAACCCAAAACGATGTGAACCTCGACAATATTACCACGAATGATTTCCTTAAGAAAGGATATATCTGGGGTTGGCTGGGTGCTTTTCTAGGTTATCTATTCGATTATTATGAAGTGGCTCTTTTAAGCATCATAATAGTTCCAATTTCGAGATTGTACTCGTGGCCCGCTGAATACTCAGTTCTTGCACTTGGAACATTATTGTTATTCCTTGCGATTGGCGGAGTGTCTGCTGGCTACTTGGCAGATAGAAAACTCGGAAGAAGGGCCGTTATAATCATCTCAATATTAGTATATAGCATTGCCACCTTGGCAAGAGCAGGTACATTTAACTTTATTTACTTTCTTATTTTTGTCGCTATAGCAGGTTGGGGTATGGGGGGGGAATTCGGTGTAGGGCAGTCGCTAATTACTGAAATTGCGCCAAGAAATCGTAGAGGTTTCTGGAGTGGTGCGTTCTATGGTTCCGGTGGTTTTGGGATAATTCTTGCTGCAACTATGGGAATATTTGTGCTTCCCGTCGTAGGATTCAGATGGGTGTTTGTGATTTCTGGATTGTTTGGCTTGGTTATATTCGGTATTCTAAGAATAATGCCTGAATCTGACATATGGCAAAAGAAGAAGACCGAAATTAAATCAGCTCAGGAGACTGCAGCTACTAAATCAACCATGTCCAAGTCTCCGTATTTAAATTTTTTATTTTTTGGATTATTCTTTGCTCTCCTGGCTTTGGGAACAATGCAATTTTTCATGTACTACCTAGTGAATACCGATCTTCCACTGTATCTTACTTCAAAAGGTTTAACCGTTACGCACGCGTCTTATTTTATTTTCGTTATCGGTTCAGGTGTTACTGCAGGAAGTTTTTTTGGGGCATATCTCAGTGATGTAATTGGTAGGAGGGCAACAGGAACGGTAGGAGCTGTTATAGTAGCTGTTTTTGCCTTAATATTGTATTCTATGGGTCACAATTTCTTGGTCTCTCCTTACGTTCTAATCCCGTTTTTCTTCCTGGGTTTGGGATTTGCAACACCTGCACAGGTTCTTGGTGTATTCTTCAGCGAGAAATTCCCAACGATGATAAGGGCTACTGCAACTTCAGCCACTCTCCAAATAGCAAGGGGGCTATCTTTCTTTCCACCGTTTGTAGCGTTGTATCTTTATTCGCTGACAAAAAGTTATAGCGACATTTTCTTAGTTGGAATGATAATAGCTCTGGTGGAGGCAGCCTACTTCTGGGCATTCAAAGAAACAAAAGCAGCTAACGTAAATTATTAAACTTTTTAGTCTACTATGTTGACTTCTTTCCTTTTTCTTTATTTTTCTCCAAATTTACCTTTTCTGATGACACTTTGTATGTTCGACTATTCACTGAATTGTGGTATTCTGAATTACATTTGTAGTGATGGACGAGCTAGTCTTTTTTGAACTGCAGTGCAGTATAAAAAAAATCAGTTCGTTCCACGCCTCTCATAGGAATCATACGACTGATTCCGCTATGAGCCTGACCCTGAAAAGATTCGCTACCTTGATGTCATGACCGGGGAGCATGGAGACTATCCTGTCTATCGTTCAGGATGCCTCAACTATGACAGTGGCATGCTCTATTTCCTTCAAGGAATTTGTCAAACTCCTCCCTATTTGTGAGCACATACCCTTCCTTCACGATTGTTCCATCCCTCTCTATCACTCCGTACGTCTTGTACTTCCCAACATCCATAGCAACGCTATACATTTTAAATCACCCACCCATATGTTGCAGCATATTTCTGACTTGCTGCAACGCCCATTTCAAGGAAAGAAACCAATCATCTCAGTCTTTTTTGCCTCACTAGGAGAGTTGGGAATCCTCGAGTTATGTTGTACTTTAAACGCTCTTAGAAATACCACCTAATAATCCTTTGTGTTCAGTGAGAAGTTTGATGATAAAATTTGGGTACGTACTTACAATGAAAAGTTACTAAGATTATACATAAATGAATGTTATTATTGCTTCAGTGATAATTGCATGCAAGAGACATATCTGACTTTTGAGAAAACTGCGATAGTAGTGATTGACCTGCAGAAGGGAATTGCATCTAACACAAGAAAGCTAGAACCCAACTCAGCTTCTAGCGTAATCGGTAATGCTGCGAAGTTGGTAAGGTTATTCAGGGGAAAAAATGGGACAACATTTCTTGTACATGTCATGTCAAAAGATGGTAGAGATACGTTGAAGCCAATTTCGGACACTCATCCAACCATCCAACAAAGTCTACCAAAGGACTATGCAGAGTTCATAGAGGAGATTAAACCGTTGGAGGAAGATATCATTATAACAAAGAGGCAGTGGGGGGCTTTTTATGGAACAGAACTGGATCTTCAACTGAGGAGAAGGGGCATAGACACCATTGTTCTCTGCGGGATTTCAACGAATATAGGTGTTGAGACCACCGCAAGAGAAGCGTATCAGTATGGCTATAACCAAATATTTGCGGTTGATGCCATGTCTGCTGCCTCTGAAGAAGAACACTACGCGTCGGTTAAATTTATTTTCCCTAGAATCGGTCTGGTTAGAACTACTGATGAGATTATTGATATGCTTCGCTGAGTTCTTTTCACCATTTTTAAGTCAAATTTATATGTAATGTATTAATTAATTGCGCATAGCTTCCTAATAGTTTCATTAGACCTAAAATAAAGACTGACATGCTATAACATGGCGTCTCCTAGGTCATCCAGAAGTGCAAAGTAATTATGGCGGAGGCACGTCTCTTTATGAATTTCCACCCCCTCTCTATTGGGTTCAGTTCAGGAGAATACGGAGAAATGAAGAGCAGGTCTATCTGGCTAAGGAAGGCGTAGTCAGTAACTATGCTCGCATGGTGATAAAGTGCGTTATCCAGTACAAATACGCTGTCAGGGAATTTCTTA
>JAJYDZ010000264.1 GCA_021790415.1 Thermoplasmata archaeon
GAAAATCCTATGCTTTGAGATCGATATACGGGCTCCTAGGAATTCTAAATGAAAGTCAAAGTAATGCCATCGAAGAAAATTTGAAGAATAACCTGATCCCGATTGTCTCTGTCGGAGATAGGACGTCAAACCAAGAATTAGCCGGAGAGATACTTTATGGGATAGTCTTTCAGGTCTTTAATCTGATGAATGACCCTGAATATCAACAAATCCCTTTAATAAAGAGAGTCCTTAAAAACTCAAAAGTGAGAACATTTACAAAGGAGTTAATTGATGTTTCTAGAAAAGTTGGTCCGCCAAAGCAAATTCAACTTAGAATCGAAATATCAAAGAAGAGATTTTATGAATCCGTAACCAAAGCAATCTTGAAAAATCTGGAGAAACTTATACCTAAAGCAAAGGAGTCATTAATGAAGATTAATGGTGAGACTATCGAGGAAATAGTAAACAGAAGTCCTATTATTACTTCAATTTCATTTAAAGATCACGATGTTCAAATTTCAATTCCGTCGGGGCAACTGTTATATCCTCTATTTGAAGAAAGAAATTCTTCAATTCTAAGACGGTTTTTACCTCTGACCCTAATGGATGTGGATTTTTCTGTAACTGGATCATTCACAATTGCTCCTTTAGACGAAGAGAGAATTCTTATTGACTTGAAACTGAGTGTTCCAGATTATCACAATATTGCTCAAGTACCAACTAGTACTAGTTATAACAGGTATATGTTTGACATCTTAGAATCTCTTGAACCCAAAGACTTAATTGAAGCATTTAGTGGCTTAGTAACCTTCATAGAAAGGCAAAAGAATATCTCAGAAGTAGTGCAACAGGAAGTACTGGAAGAAATAAGCTCCCAGATTTCCAAAGCAGTTATCGAAGGAATAGTCAAGAAAATTTCAGATTTATCAGTTACAGAAATAAAGAGATCGATAGGTGCTTCTAGCGGTTTAAACAACGTCAGATTTATACCATATGGGCGCTCGTTATCAGCTCTTCTATTTTCAACCATTAGAAAGGGATTGATTACAGATCCTCAGAGGCTAAATTTGATTAAGGAGTTAGAAGGAGTTCCATATTATGACTATTTTAAGCTTCTAGAGTCTGGAATAGGAATGATAGAGGAAGGAAATGATTTACAGGATTTGTTTATCCCTATACTGGGTGGCCACATTAAAGTCAGGAAGGTCAGCGGAGAAATTGTTTTTGAGTATAGAAGGGGGAAATCTGTACCTATCAAGTTTTCATCTGCGATGGTTGAAGAGGTACTCGGAATCATGGCCCCATTGATGGCAATAGGAGAAAACGAGCTTGTTCTTGTAGAGGAGCCTGAAGCCCAGCTTCATTATTCGTCCCAGATAGTTTTAGCTCTGGTCTTAATCGCATTTTCAAAGTTGAAGAAAACACAATTCATCATTGCCACTCATAGCGACATAATTGCTCTTACGTTTAGTACGTTTTCGGCAAGAAATCCTTCGCAACAATCAATAGTTAGGCTAATAGAGGTACTTAACGATAAGACGCGTGTTCCAAGACACTACATTGATAAGCTCGCCACTGAAGTTTCTTCAAAAAAAGGAACTTTTCAAACAAAATACTATCTTTTAGATAGTGCAGGTATTTCTAAAGAAGTTAAAAAAGAAGATGTTGACACATCAGTTCCCGAGATTACAACTGTGTTTTCAAGATTTCTAAACTGGAAATTAAATCTAGACAATTATGAACAGAAATTGAATGAGAGGGGAATTCATTGACTTCAAAGCTTGTTGGAGCGGATTGCGAGGAATACTGTAAATACTTTGACGGCGACTGTTATGTTTCACTACATAACGAGAATGCCTTTGTCCTCCTAGCAAACATTGAGCAAATGGGCATAGTAGGCCCTCATTGCGACGCAGTTTTTGCACTATTGAATAAAGAAAATATTCCGGATATATTCTTGATTGAACTGAAGGAGACTTCTAAAACTACTATTGATGTTTTTACCGACAAAATTCTTGAAAAAAACAAGTTGAAAGACAAAGGAGAGAACTCCCTTAAAACTGTACGGTCACTTCTTAAGGAGCGTTTCGTGCTATCGAACCGTGTTAGAATGAGTTTTGTTGCTATTATTAGCAGGGGCACTCTAGAGGAGTTATTGAAGAACTACGCTCTGTCTGAGCGCGTGTTAGCAAGCCATTTCCCCCGTATTGGAAGAGGATCATTTGATAGAGTTATTATAACAGTGTGTGGACATAGCCTCTTCAATGATGGCGGAATGTTTATTCAATTTCCCAAGTCTTAAAGTCAGAAATACAACATACGTATTTCTAAGCCGACTAGAAAAGTCAGTTACAGATTTGAGAGACCCAGTTTAATTACTTCAGGCTAAAATCATATTCAGACTTGGATATGTAACAAGCCCTTGTGCCTGAATTTGTTGCAAATTCCTCCTATGAAAAAAGATAATCTGACGATTTTGTAAGCAATTTCTCCCTTATTATTAGGCATTAGAATCCTGATTTTTCGTTTCCTATTAGCAGTGGTAATGTTTATGTGATAATGTGTAAGTGCACATTACGTCATTCACCAGATACAAGCCTATCGGAAACAAGGTATACGCATACGAAGTGACGGCTTACTACGACAAGGTTAGAAAGAGACCTGCACAGAAGAGCAGGTATCTCGGACAGTTCGATCCACTCACCAGGATGATAACAAGGCCTGGAAAGATTAGAACAACACAGGAGAAGATGATCCTCGATTTCGGTGATTCGTACTTTGTCACTAAGTACATGGAAAAGAACATGAGTGATGTCTATGATTTTGCCAGCAAGAGCGGTGTCCTTCCCCTGATACTGTTTAAGACTATAAGGAAGGCATCCATGAGGAGGGCTGCGATATGGCATGACGGGAACGTGGCGAGATATATTGCACCCGGTGACCTCACATCGCAGAGAATATCAGAATTCCTGGTGAAATTCGGTGATGAATCCAACCTGAGGCTCTTCTACAGGAAATATCTGCATCCTCCAGAATCTGGAGTATCCATTGACACAACTGCGCTGCCCAACCAGATAGATCTCGATTCCACGCAGTGGGGTTATTCATCAGAGACGATGGATGAGGAGATAAAGCTGCTCCTTGTGATGGACAGGGAAAGAAACAGGCCTCTCTACTTTAGGTACATTCCCGGAAGCATACTCGATGTTTCAACACTTGAAACGACAAACACTGAAATGGAGAAGCTTGGAATCAGGTCATCCCTGACGATAATGGATGCAGGTTTATTCTCTGAAGACAACATAAGATCGATGGTCAAGGGAAAGATGGATTTCCTCATAAGGGTGCCTGCGAACAGATCCATTTATCATGAATGCATAGAATCATCCAGTGACATTGAGGACCCGGAAAGAGCGGTGAAATACGGAAAGAGGATCGTGTTCATCCTGTCATCCAGGAAGATGTTCGCCGATCACGATGTATTTATCTACACAATACTGGACCCGGAGAGGAGGGGAAGGGAGCTCAGAAGAAACCTGCTCAAGCACCAGAAGGACTACGATCGATTCTCTGTAAGGAGAAAGGGGTTCATGGTGCTCATGAGCTCCTCCGAGATATCACTGGAAGAGCTAGTCCCAATGTACTATACGAGACAGTTTGTTGAGAAGGCATTCTCCTATTCCAAGGATGACCTCTCCCTTCTTCCGCTGAGGGTGCACGGAGAGGAAGCGCTGAGGGGATATTTCTTCCTGATGTTCCTGTCGCTTGTCGTATACATGGATATGCAGAAGCAGGTAGAATCTGTGGAGATGTCTCTCGATATACTGAGAAACCTGAAGTGCAAGGTCTTTGACAATGATATAGTAGT
>JAJYDZ010000265.1 GCA_021790415.1 Thermoplasmata archaeon
TATATAAGAAAGGTCTATCAGTCTATTACCGCCATAGAGTCAAATTTGATTTTCTTTATGTTTATATCATTTCTATTTATCTTCAATTTCCCTTTTTACGAAGCACATTAAACTATTAATTTTGCTCTTGCGAGCAAGAAGTCTTCCGCCTCAGCTGAGGGAGGGATGTCACTATTATAGATATCACAAGATATTCCTGTTCTGTCCTAATTTCTGGAAAAACTATAGTGCTCGTTGATTAAGAGCATAACACTTGGGAACCCAGAGAATAGGCGGTCAGTTTATTGACGGTGACATCAGTTGAGGAGTTAATGTGAGGGTTTTCAAGAACAATATACCACGAACCACCAGGAATATCGGCGCTAAAACTGCCAGATACCGGTATACTTTTATTGTAATAACTAGGAATATTCAGATTGCTTGAAAAGTTAGAAGACACATACGTCGAATATTGTTCCGAGGTCATTATATAAAAATATAGGCCGTTGGTTGCACTAATTGATCCGTTTATAATTGATGAGGATGTCGAAGTGTGTTTAATCAAAGTGTAATTGTCACCGGGAAGAGTTATCTTACACCTAGCAGATAGTAATGAACTTGTGTCAGAAGGGGCAGCCGCTCCGCCTACGTTAAATAATGGCAGTACAACAAATTCACCTAACACTATTGCAACAGTGGCTACAATAGCAACTGCTATTATAATATTGACGCTTTTTCTTCTTTTTTCGGTCATTTCCACAGTTGCTAAATTTTATCAGTTACTTAAAGATTTTGCTTAGATTTGCTGTGTTGAACCAATAATAATTACTGCTTTAAGATAAACCAAAATAGATTGAGTGAAAAGCCATGATTATAAATATATATTCATCCACAGATAATGATGAACCATGTTGCTTTGAGACCAATAGAAGGATTTTGGGAGCATACCTTTATATGAACAATTTAGATCATAGTTAATGGCTAAAATTGGAGTAATAATTGCGATCGTAGTTGTATTGATAGTGATTGTCAGTGGCAGTCTTGTATTATCCGGTTTATTGAAATTTCCACCAAACTCACCAAATTCAGGCACAACAACTGTAACTGGGACACCGGCAACCAATTCGAATATTCAACAGAAAGCACCAAATGTGGTAAGTTCAACGCAGGTTAACCAATCACTAGGGAGTGGTTGGAATCAAAGAGCTGGCGCTTCCGGAAGTGCATCTAATCTCTCAACGGCTACATCGATTACAACCTTTGGACTTGTTAACCCAGGATCAAACCCATACAAAACATCTTTGATCACTGGAATACGGGGAATGAAGAACACGCATTTTAGTGTGTTTACTCCGGTTACTATGAGTACACAGCATTTGAATCCTAACCTAACAGTACAGCAATTTGAGGCAAATTTATATGAACCTTCTGGAAATGGCTTTGCAGCACTGGGATATTTGCAATTTGGAAGTTCGAATAATGTAACTCAGGTATACCAGTTAATTAATTACAGTGCACATTCTTACTATAATTATTCGTCTGTGTCTTCAAGCAAGATATATTTGACAAATGGAAAAAATTATTTATATCAATGGGCACAAAAACCATTTGGTAATAATAATTCTCTTTGGAATCTTTCAATACTGATAGGAACTGACGGCGCAAACCTAATAGGGGTTTTCTATTTCACACCAGACAATCTATCAATGACCCACTTTACATCATTGTTAAACGCAGAGATCACAAAACTTTCAAACCCCTCAGCTAATCCAATAAACAATGTGTTCATTACAACTTCACAGGTTGATGCACAAACGGGTATTTCATTTAATAATACTTTCAGTGCATTGATAGGCATAAATAATGGAACAGCAATGTTCAATGAATATGCCAAGGCTTATAACATTGAGACATCTAGTTTAACTCCCAGTGAAAGGCTGCTGATAAACGATACTGTCGGAAACCTGACACTGATTGGTATGAGCGAGTTTAATGCTGGAGAGTATGTTGTAAATCAGTCCACCCCTTATGGTTCCTATTCATATTCAATGCCCATAGAGACAGTGACAGCAATAGCAAACTTTTCTAATACAAATGTTCCATCAGCAATATTTTTTGGAATGACACAATTAACTTCAAATGCGCCCAAGGGGAATGTTTCAACCGGTAACATAGGAAGCGGACAATATGTTTATGTCCACGGCCCAGCATCTACCAGATACGTAAATGGAGTGCCTCAATATACGGGGAATTTTTCAGTGATTTTCAGCTATCAGGGTTCCTTCTTGGCTGCAATAATGTATACCGGACATGTTCTCATGAATAAGACAGTCATGCTTAATCTATTGACTGAAGAATACTCATACCTTTAATTTTTAAAATTTCCAAATATTTTTTTTCCAATAACGATTCATTTTTTACATTTACTATTTTGTATCCGAGGTCAGCTGATTCTTGAATAGCCTCGATGAGTTCTTTTTCTTCCTTTATTTCGATTCTGATGGTGTTTTCTCTAACTTCATATTTCTGGTTCAAAGCAGAATTTGCCTCGATATTTTTATCTAACGTTATGATCTTTCTGTTCTCATCACCATCTATCTTTAATGTTCCTTCTATATTTCCATCAATGATTATAATAACTTCGTTGCAGAGCTTTTCCAGCATTTCGATATCGTGGGATGCGATTATTATAATCTTCTCCTCCCCGATTGATATATCTCTTATCAAATCCTCAAATACTAATTCCCCAAAGATGTCAAGGTTGTCTGATGGCTCGTCTAACAATATAATATTTGGATCCCCAATTATTGCTGCTCCTAATGATAATCTCTTTATTTCCCCCGTTGAATATGTATGAAGCTGGTTCCTTCCTTTATTTGAGAGACCAAGTTTCTTAAGTGTTTTATGAACTTCTTCGTCCATTCTATTCGATTCTTTCCTTATTTGCCCAATGAATCTCAGTAGCTGATATCCCGATACGAACTGGTAAAAATTTGGATTCTCTATTAACGATCCTAAATCCTTTATTGCAGATTCCCTTCTTTCCTTTATGTCTAATCCATTTATCTCAATGATCCCATCAAACGAACTGACGCAGCCCGATATCAGCTTTAAAAGTGTTGATTTGCCTGCTCCATTAGGACCCAGCAATCCCAAAATTATTGGAGACCTAACAGAGAGCTTTTCAATCTCTAATGAATTATGCCTCCCCATTTTCTTGTGGACATTCCTTAGCTCAATAGTGCTCATTTAACTATCCCTCTCCTAAAAAAAGATATATAGGCTATGAACAGGAAACATCCTGTGTAGGCAAGAAGAATTTCTATTGAATAGATAATTTCCCAGAAGGGTGCTGGTGACAATGAACCCCCATAATAAAGGACATACGGATCTATATTCATAAAAACCCTATATACAATTCTATCTGCGTTGGCTTTGATAAGCAATGGATTGATGCCTGTTGATGAGAATATCAATGAAATGATGTCCATTGCTACGATGTATATTATGAGATATGCAATTGAGGCGTTGGCAGATTTTGAGAAAAATGTGCTAACTGCTATTCCCATGGCGACGTCTGAAAAAGTGATCAGCAGAGCGAGTAGGTAATATGTTAAAAAATTTAAATCCGGGAAGCTATGAAACGTAATGACATATGATATAAATTGAGTTAGGATGAATAGTGAAACTATGAGGCCTGTTGCAAAAAAAGATGAGAGAATTTTTCCAAGCAAAATAATTTCCTTTGAAATTGGCAGGGAGAGCAGTTGATAAATCGTCTTCTGTTCCAGCTCTTGAGAGATTGCACCTGCAGCAAAAAAGGCGCTGGCCAATATGGGTATATAGAT
>JAJYDZ010000266.1 GCA_021790415.1 Thermoplasmata archaeon
CCAAAACCGGCACCTATTATAACAATTTTTTTTCTTTTAGTTGACTCATTATCTGTTGACATATAATCTCCATATTATTTATACATAATATTTAAGATATTATGACTTTAACAAATTGCAATTACAGTGATCAAATACATGTTCATCCATAATGAGAAGAATCTCATAAACCTGAAGAAGAACAGTTATCCGATAGGAAGAATCAATAAAATACAAGAATAAAGGTAAAACATATATATGATGCTGGAAAGAGATGCTCAGGTACCTCGAAGATGCCCGGTTTAGAAGATATCTGACGGGACGGAACCGCACTTGTCGATACATGAAAGCTCAATCAAACATATGTTCAAAACCAAGGAAGTATTACTGCAAAAATTCTTATGCTTAAAATTTACCTATCGACCTGGAACTGATAGTTCCATTAAGTCTGGCGAAAAGATAACCAGGCTTTGGGTTCACTATGAATTTATAACTTCTCGCAAAAATTAATCACGAATTCAATTTGCCAATTCAATGATTGCTTTAGTCTGAAACTACGTAGAACAGAATATTATTAATATGTCTTGCAGAAGGCTCAGGCAATTTTTGGGTTGTTATGAGTTGGTTAAACAAATTTCTTATACACATAGTTTAACTATTAATCAAGGGTATGGCAACCTATGATAACGATAGCAGTTATTGGGGGAGGAAGTGGTGGAGCAAGCGCCGCTAATCATATAGCGTATAAGCTTAAAAATGAAATAAAAGAGGGAAAGGTGAAGTTATTACTGATTGAAGGGAGTGGCAGGCATTATTACCAACCTGGTTTCCTTGAAATTGTTTTTGATCTCATGTCACCTCAAAGCACCTATAAAAATGAAACAAGGGTTCTGGCTCATGGCGTCAACCTGGTATCGGAGTTTGCATCAAGAGTGGACTTTGAAAATCGGGTAATCACAACAGACAAGCAAAGAATCCAGTATGATTACATTATCATCGCAACTGGAGCATCTTATGATTACACATTGATACCTGGTTTAAAAGAAGGAACCCATAATTTCTACAGCCTGGAAGGCGCAGTAGCTTTAAAGAACGCACTGAATCATTTTAAGGCTGGCAAGATCGTAGTTGGTGTTTCGTCAATGCCATATAAATGCACACCCGCCCCCCTGGAGGCCGTTTTTTTACTGAATGATTACTTTAGGAAGAGAGGAATTCGCGATAAGGTACAGATCGAGTATATGTATCCAATGCCAATGGCATTTCCTGACAAGGGCATTTCAGATATTGCGCTGAAGATGTTCTTGGAGAAAGGCATAGAAGCAAATCTGGATTTCCAGCTAAAAACGGTGGATGTTGAAAAGCATGAACTTGTGGATAGGAATGGCAAACACAGCAGATTTGACCTTGCAATTATCACACCCCCTCATAGAGGGAGTAAACTGATTGAAAATTCTGGGGTGGGCGATAATATGGGCTGGGTACAGGTAGATGCCTTCACACTTAATATCAAGGGTTATGAAAATGCGTTTGCTATAGGCGATGCCACGAATTTGCAGGTTTCAAAGGCTGGATCTGTTGCAGATTCTGAAGCTATAGTAGTTTCAGACAGGGTAGTTCAGATGGTAAACGGAGAAAACCCGGTGACTGTCTATGATGGAAGCGGTGGCGCGTTGATGGTTACCGGCCTGGGTACTGCATCCATGATCACATCAAGCTACACGCAGAAGCCTGTCTTTATGCCGGAGAGTTACTCCTTCTACTGGATTAAGTTGATCTACAATAACCTATACTGGTATATGACTGCAAATCCAGTATTAAATGGGGTGATTCAATGACGACTGATTTTCAAAATATCATAGAAAAGAAATTCTCTGAACCCGCAGGGAAGGTACAACTGGAAACTCTCCTAGGAGATCTCAATGTAGTATCAGATACAATTGAGTGGATCAAGATCCTGCAGAATACTGGTATGGCTGAATCTTTAAAGGGCATTGTATACATTGTTGCCAATTTGAAGAATATACTCACAGAAGATATGCTGAACGGTGTCTCCTCAATGTTAAATTCGCTTCTTGAGGTTCTTTCCAAAGTTTCTGATCCGCAGGTAGTAGAGGGCATCATCCTGCTTCTCGACGGTATTTTTTCCGGGAAGCTATCCAATGAGCCCAGAATCCATGGTACATTCAGTCTGTTAAGTGAGCTGAAGGATCCGGAGGTTGAGGCTGGTCTGGCAGTAGCAATTAATATGATCAAGAGCCTCGGCAAACTGGGGAAAAACTGAACCGTTTATATCTTAACCAAATACCTTTCATTTATGGTCTAACAACTGGAGTGCCCTTTTAACGTCTCCAGACTTGATAAATCAAGTGGATCTACTGGCAGTAGCTTTAAGATATCATGAATGATAGGAAAATTATCTTCGTTCAGGGAATAGTAAATCCACTGGGCATTTCTTCTTTCTTTAACCAGACCAGCGGATTTGAGTCTGAAGAGATGCTGGGAGACATTTGACTGTGACATGTGACACAGCGCAGTTAATTCACACACGCATAGTTCTTGTTTGCTGAGAAGCTGAAGAATGTGAAGACGGTTCGTTTCACCAATCACTTTCATAATTTCCGCGACTGTTTCTATATTTGGATTTCTAGCCGGCTTTAACATATTCCTAAATCACATCCTTGAATAAAATGTCGGATCGAACACCCTTGTTTGCATAAGGCACATCAATCCACTTATAATCTAATTTCTTTGCAAAATAATGCTCGCCTGGCTTGGTGGACAGAAGGATGTTTCTTACCCAGTTATCCTGCTTTTCTTTCAGTTCAGTAAGCTTATTTGGTAACTGATCCTTAGAAAGCTGTGAAAGGGTGTTTTCAATTTTTGATATCTCTTCTGGAAAGAAACCCTTCTCCTCATATACATACACTGCCTCCAGATTTGAAATTTTTTGTAAAATATACCAAACACCGGGTTCATTCATAACGTCCTGAGTCCCAAAACGGACGCGAGCCCCGGTTAGATACGAGGCAGCATCGCCAAGGCAAGGGCTGTTTCTGGATACCGCCCTTAGATCAGTTCGATCCACTATACCGTCTGGAAAAAGCATTCCTAACGCAACGGATAGGGCATAGGTACCTCTATACAGCCCATCGCAGGCGTGTCCGTGGAATTTTACCATGTCTTCAAATCTTATCTGTTTGTATTCCCTGGAATACCTTCCATGGCTTGACTCCGTATCAAGAACTTTGAAAGTTGGAATGTTTTCTTCATTCAATAATGTCACCATGACAAAAATCTCAAAATGATATGACCGTGAATCCTTCCACAGCATACCTGGAAAAGGCGTCACGTGCGAATTCCAGATTTATACCGTTTTCAGAAAAGACATCCTCTAAGTTCCAGTTCTTAACCTGATTTGAGCAAGCTTCAACCATTATTCCAGCTTCACGGAGTTCACTTATTGCATCGAGTACTTCGCTGTTATCCATTCCTTTTTCTAAGGCTCTTACGCCACCAGTGAAGAGAAAAACTTCAACCCGTTCTATGTTATTCTCTTTTCTCGCGTCATGTATTCTTTTGGCTACATGAAGACCTGACATTATTTTGGCCCGCTGATCAAGCCCTGATGATATCACAATTGCTATTTTTCCTGACATATTAAAATACATTAGTATATTCGTATATACTAATTAATGTTTGCTCATAAATGTAATAAGTGGCCGCAAAATGACTATTATTAGAATAAAACGCTCTGCCTCGATAAGTAATTAATAAAGTTAAGACATTTACATGATGTGAAGTCTTTTAAACTGGACAAACTGGATTATGATATCCTTGAAACAC
>JAJYDZ010000267.1 GCA_021790415.1 Thermoplasmata archaeon
ATGAGGCCAATGCTTCACGGCACAAGATCCGGAAAGCCAATGCATGGACCATTGAAAGATTTGCCAGAGAAGACCATAATCCAGAGATACAGGAACGGAGAATCAATTAAGTCTCTTGCTTCGAAGTACAGAGTATCACCCAATACCATCAAGAAAAGACTTATTCTGAGAAACGTTGCTGTCAGGACGTGGAAGGCCTGAATTGGTTCATTTATTTTTATCCAGACCTCTCGTAATTTGATTTAAGCCCTTATTTCAGGGCTTTATAGTATTATATTACCTGCCATTTTTACGATTCCAATACTTTCCATTGGGATATTCCCAATGGTATTTGTGTTCAGTTCAGAGGAGCTTCAGGAATTCTTCCACTGTTAGACCGGCCCTGTTTAAAATGGACTTCAAGGTCTTTGGCTTAAGTTCACTGTGCAACGGTACCGTGACAGTTCGATCCATATTGGCACCATAAAGAGTCACATGACTCCCCTTCTGGCGCAACTGTCGAAATCCAGAATGCGACAATGCCTTTATCACGTCATTTCCTGACACAACAGGCAGTTTAGGCACTGATTTCAACTGTCCTGATATCTGATACTGGTACATCCTCAGGTATAGGCTTTCCAAGCTCCTTTAGCGTTTCTATAAACAGTTCTATTGCCTCCTTTGCATTGGACAGGGCGTCCTCGATGTTATCTCCTTCAGTTATACACCCAGGCAATGCAGGAACCTCGACAGTGAATCCTTTCCCCTCATCGTCAGGTTCAAGGATAACGGTATATTTCATCATGGAATAATGTATAACAAACGTATAAGGTTTTTTCCTGATGGTTTAATGTCAATTTGTGGTCCATAAAATTGTGGCCACAATTCCTGGTACAAATATTCCATTATAACCCGTTTTATAACTGTCATATACCGAACCGTCATGAAGTCCTTTACATTACGATGTTGAAAAGAAAATCTTAACTTGATTTCACAGTCCCTCTTCAGTTCAAGATATAAGGGAAAGACTTTAGTGTGTATCTATGCGCATAATGACATAAAAAAAGAGAGTGAGTTTATTCATCGATAGTGAGCTTCTGGACAGTGCCAGAGGTTATGGGCCAAATCTTTCAAAGTTAATGAACTCCTGCCTAGAAGTTTGGAGAGAAAATACATCATTCATTTTGAATGCCTAGCAGCAAAAATTCAGAATGGACCGGTCGGGATTTGCTTAATGTTCTAAGGGAATACTTTCTACACAGGCGCCAACTTAGATGAAACGCTATCCTATCATAGAGGCCAATCTGAGCACATTCAATTTTCTCTGACAGAACATCTGGTTGATTTTAGAACGGACCCTTTATACCTGTCCTTAGATCGTGGAAGATCTGTCTGTCAATGGTTGATACATAACATTGTATATTATCTATACATGAGTTATACGAGAGATATACATGGACTATACTACTATACAAATAAGTCGAGCAACCAGAGAGAAACTGAACGGTCTCAGGGCGTATAAGAGAATGACCTATGACGAATTGTTAAATGCACTTATTTCACTGATTCCCGAGGGAGACGAGGAGGGAGTTTATAATGATGATTTCAGAGCCTCCTTACTTAGGAGCCTTATCGATGTTAAGGAGAAGAAGACCCAACCCATAGAAGAGGTAAAGAAGCAGTTGGGAATTCAGTGACAGATTTTAAAGTTGAATTCTCAGATGAGGCAATATACCAGCTTAGAGGTCTGGACACTCCTGTAGCTAAAAGGATAATACAGAAGATAGAAATCACAAGAAGTGAACCGCACAGATTTTTTGTGAGACTTGTTGGAAGAACAGAATTCAAGCTCCGGGTTGGCGACTACAGTGTAATTGTAGATATTGAAGAGAATAGAAAGGTCATAATTGTTAGATCACTGGGGCATAGAAAAAACATTTACAAGTGATTGAGGTTTCATTACTGTTTTAAGGGAATACCACAGTCTGGCCGCCTCTTCAGCGCGCTATTATTGGACACAACCTTTGTATACCATAAGCTGCAGTTGATGTATTAATGCAGAACCAAGTTTATCAATAGTTTTCGACTTCTACACCGTCTATGCCAGAAAAATGTTTGGTGTTCCTGGTGAGTACAGGTTCCTTCTTAAATTTGCAAATGCCCGCAATCATGGCATCCTCTGGATCCATTGTTATTCCGGATCTGCGTCTTTCGGCGTATATCTTCCCCGCTTCTTCTGAAGATTCCATTTCAAGAGGGATTATAGGAAGTCCCTCAATCACATTGATAACTCTTCTTTTTTCCTCGCCTTGCCTTATGCTGAGGGAAATGCCGACATATATCTCAAAAATGGTAACAGCACTAACAGAGATCGGTATGTTTTCTTGTGTCAAGATCTGAGCCTTTTGAATTGCCCCCTGGTCGGATCTCATTAAATCAATAATAAACGAGGTGTCAGCTATCATTTTTTATTGAACTCGCTTGCAACTGATCCCAGTCTTTTTCTGCTTATTTTCCTTGATTCCTTAATGCTATTAAGAATTGAATCTGCCTCGCTACTAGAGAGAAGTCCCTTCAGTTCAAGTATACTTGTCTTATTGGCTAACCTGTTGATTACATCTGTAAAGCTCTCATTTTTCATCTTAAGGTCCCTAAGTTTATGGTAGGCCTCATCGGATATTGAAATATTCCTGCTTCCCATTTGTTTTCACACACACATATGTGTGTGGATAATTTAATGTTTTCTCTCAGTTCAATAACAATTATACCTTAGCGAGAATAACGTTTTCCACACTCACTGGTATCAAAAATACTAGCGAAATAGCGTAGAATTACGCTTCTTTTTTGTCGAGTAAACAGGAGAATTCCAAACCTATTTGACACGACGCAAATTGATCCTAAATGCACGTTAATAGAGTTATTTCAACAAGATCAACGAGCTGAGAGAAAGGTACCAGCTTGTTCATACCTATAACTTCTCTTATGGGTTTGGATACTTATGGACCGGACGGGATTTGCTTAAATTTTTAAGGGAATACCATACTTGATGCCAGTTCCAACACGCTTTCCTTAGAATCGTGTTCTACGCTCACATAATTTCTATAAAAGTGGCTAAAAGTTTAATATATATCTATAACTATTGCTAACTATGGTAACGACCATACAAATAGATGAAAAGGTGAAAGCCAAACTTGACACTCTAAAGATTCACCGCAGAGAGTCATATAATGAACTTATTTCAAGATTGATAAATTTTTCATCCCCAGAGAACGTGAGCCGCGAGACATTGATTGAAACACTTGAGATACTTTCGGACTCTGAGTTTCTGAAAGGAATAGAAAGAGGAATCCAGGACATTGAAGCAGGGAAGATAAGACCACTTAGTGAAGTAAGGAAGGAGCTGCAATAAGCTTGACATATGAGGTGTACCTTACCTCTGAAGCTGAAACGTTTCTAAAGAAATGTGACAAATCAGTAAGAGGCAGGATCGTTAAGAGACTAACAACTCTAGGCAACGATCCAGAGGCAGGAAAACCACTCACTGCTGTCTTGGCCGGACTGCGGAGTCTAAGGATCGGAGATTATAGGGCAATATACGAGATAAAAAACTCAGAGTTACTCATTCTGGTGATAAAAATAGGTCACAGGAAAAATGCTTATGATTAATTTCTAACTGATAAATTGATAAAACGCTATTTTTGGATCAAGGAAAGGGCCAGTCAGGATTTGATTAATGTTTTAAGGGAATACTAATGATGATTCAATTTTCCGAATGTCAATCCAACCATGAATATGCATCAGATCTTATTGCAAAATTCTTACAACTTTTATCGTTTCTTC